>JANPOX010000403.1:0-5961 GCA_031428235.1 Bacteroidia bacterium
GCAGTGCAACCACACATTGCTGTTTTTGCAGGAAGCTTCAATCCCTTCCATAAAGGCCATTACAATGTGTTAAAAAAAGCAGAAAAGTTATTTGATAAAGTGATCATTGCCTTTGGCAAAAATCCAGATAAAACAGAACGCCACTGGCCAATCCCAAAAACTATTGCTAACAGACAGCAAACAGAATACCACGGATTATTAACGGATCATATTGATTCATTAGGCTATGATGTAACAGTTGTAAGAGGCTTGAGAAATTCAACCGATTTTCAGTATGAACAAAATCAATACCGATACATCCAGGAATTAAAACCGGATATTAAAATTGTCAATATTTTTTGTGATAAGGAATTTGAACACATCAGCTCTTCCGGAATACGTACCCTCGAGAAATACAATAAACACCACAGCTATCTTTTAGATTAATTCATTAAAAAATTAAAATCATGAAACAATTTCTAACAACATTTTTAATCTTAATAACGGTTTGTGGCCTAAGTGCACAAAAAAGTACTCCATCTTCAGATCAAATAATTACAAATGAGTATATGGAAAATACCATTATTATTAAGGTAAAGCCAACTTTTGCAACCTTTTGTTCCAATAGTAAAATAGATCATCCTCTGTTTAATTCTTTAGCTATTGCTATTGGAGTTAACAATCTTCATAAGAAATTTCCATTTGACAAAACCCCCGAAAAACCTTTTAATACTATAGGTCAGGCATATGCCGATTTATCGTTGGTTTATGAGTTAAATTATACTTCAGGCTTACAAATAGAAAAAGCAATCAGTAAACTTTTATTGTCGAATATTTTGGTTTA
This sequence comes from Bacteroidia bacterium, assembly GCA_031428235.1. Classification (GTDB taxonomy): domain Bacteria; phylum Bacteroidota; class Bacteroidia; order B-17B0; family Aurantibacillaceae; genus UBA4416. The sequence continues at coordinate 824 of JANPOX010000403.1, forward strand.
TGCAGAGCCTCATTACATTCCAAAACTCAGTTACAATCCAAATGATCCATTGGCCAATTCAACCAATCAATACCACTTGTTAACCATCAATGCATTTAATGCGTGGGGCGTCAATAAAGGCGATTCTTCAGTGGTAATTGGCATCACCGATACCGGAATCGACTTTACGCATCCAGATCTATTTAATAATGTTAAGCGCAATTATAATGATGTAATCGATGGTATTGATAATGACGGCGATAATTATATTGATAATTATAGGGGTTGGGATGTTGGCATGAATGATCAGGATGCCACATGGGAAGCTAATCCGCATGGAGTACACGTGAGTGGCTTATCTGCTGCCAGTACTGACAATAACATTGGAATTGCCGGGGTGGGTTTCAAGTGTAAATTTTTACCAGTTAAAATATCTGACGCCAGCGGTTCGCTAATTGCCGCTTATGAAGGCATAAAATACGCTGCGGATCATGGATGCCATATTATTAATTGCTCGTGGGGCGGAGGCGGTTCAAGTCAATTTGGACAAGACATTATTGATTACGCCACCATTAATAAAAACAGCTTGGTGGTATGTGCTGCCGGCAATAACAATGTAGATGGCGACTTTTTTCCTGCGGCCTATAATTATGTATTATCAGTTGGCAATACAACTATCAATGATACAAAGCAAAACTCATCAAACTATGGTTACATGGTAGATGTTTGCGCACCAGGCGATAATGTAAACTCTACCTGGCCCGGAAGTTCTTATGTAAATCAAACCGGCACATCCATGTCGTCACCTGTAGTTGCGGGAGCGGCAGGAATCGTCAAAAATCATTTCCCATCCTATAACGGTTTGCAGGTTGGCGAACGTTTAAAAGTTACTTCCGATGATATTTATCCAAGCAATCCATCTTACCTAAATAAATTGGGAGCAGGACGTATCAATCTTTTTAGGGCTTTAACCGATCCGGCATCGCCAAGCGTGGTTATGATAAATAAATCGATCACAGATCATAATGATCAATCTTTCATAAGCGGTGATACTTTGTTTATCACCGGAACCTTTATCAATTATTTAAATCCAACATCTGCTTTAAGTGCTACCGTTACCTCTTTATCTCCATTAAACGCTACAGTAGTTGATAATACAACCAGCCTAGGGGTAATTAATACGTTGGCTAGCGCTACACATACAGCAGATCCGTTTGCATTTAAACTAACTGGTACCATACCCGTTAATAAGGTGCTAAATTTTCAGGTATTAATGAGTGATGGCGTTTATCAGGCCAAACAGTTTTTTAGCATAACTGTAAATGTAGACTACATTAATATTGACATCAATGATGTGAGTACATCGGCAACCAGTAAAGGAAAAATAGGTTACAATCAGGATGCGCAAGCTCCAGGATTAGGATTTAAATACAATTCTACCGAATTATTATATGAAGCCGGTTTAATGGTGGGCACTGATACAACAAAAGTATCGGATTGTGTGAGAGGGTTAAATCCCGGTTCGGACGCTGATTTTGGAACAATTAACCGAATTGCCCTGCAAATTCCATCAATTACTTCTGACTTTGATACCAAGGCAAAAATAAATGATAATCTCTCCTTAGCTCCATTATCTGTAACTATTGATCAAAATACTTATGCCTGGGCAACCATTCCAAATCAGCAATTTGTAATTTGGGAATACATTATAACTAACAGTCACGCTACTGACACATTAAAAAATATGTATGCCGGTATTTTTGCTGACTGGGATATTGATGGCAGTACTTATGCACAAAATAGTAGTGGTTATGATGCAGGAACTAAAATGGGTTACAGTTACTATGTAGCTTTGGGTGGTAAATATGGGGGCATTAAATTATTAACTAATACTGCACCTCCTAATTTTTATGCGGTGGATCATATTGCAGGAGGCAATGGAGGATTGGATCTTGCGAATGGATTCGACACCAAAGAAAAATACCTGAGTCTATCCACGCAACGTTTAGCAGCCGGTGTAACAGGAACCGGACTGGATGTGATCAATGTGATGAGTAGTGGCCCTTTTGTTTTAGGGCCCAACGAAAGTGTGAAGGTTGCCTTCGCCTTAATTGGCGGAGATAGTTTACCAAATTTGATTACCGGCGCTCAACAAGCACAGATTAAATACGATGGAATGGTCACAGGAATGAATGAATCGGTATCAACTAATTATGACTGGAGAATTTTTCCAAACCCAGCAAAAAATAGCATCACCATTTCACAAACAGAACAAACATTTAATCGTTATGAAATTTATGATATTAATGGAAAGTTAATAGCAGAAAATAAAATTCAGAGTCTTCTTCAAAAGATTGAACTGACAACTTACTCCGAAGGAATGTATATTGTGAGATTAATTGGAGAGCAGAAAGTAGAGTTTAAGAAGATTGTAGTTGTTGAGTAAATCTTTAAATTAATGATAAAATATAAAATTATATTATTATTATTCACTTGTAATTTGATTAATGCTCAAATTACTTTTGAAAAAACATATGGAGGTATTGGTCAAGAGTTTGCCGCATCATTTTGTCAAACTATAGATAATGGATATATCTTACTTGGTTCCTCAGAGAGCTTTACAAATTCAAGTGATCTATATTTAATAAAAACTGATACATGTGGCAACATAATTTGGTCAAATACTTATGGTGGGGTCAATTTTGATTCAGGACACGATTTAAAAGAAACTAATGACAGCGGATTTATTATGACTGGAATGGTCAATCTTCAAACCCAAGTATACAAAACAAACAAAACTGGAAATATTAAATGGACAAAAACATACCCAGGCGCTTACCCTTTACGGGTAATTCAATTGCAAGATTCAAGTTATGCAATATGTGGAAATATACAAATTACTGGTAGTAATTGGGATATGATGCTAATCAAAACAGATACGGTAGGAAACATAATGTGGTCAAAAAATTATGGATACAACACTTGGGACGATTTCGGAGATGCGAAACAAACAAATGATGGGGGATACATCTTGGCAGGATCAAGAACTATAAACTGGATGCAAGATATATATGTTGTTAAAACTAATTCTGTCGGCGATACCTTATGGACAAAATCATATGGAGGAACTCTTGAAGATTTTTCATATTCAATTGTACAAACTAGTGATAATGGTTTTATAATATTGGGTGCTACTGGATCTGATCCCAATTACAAACCATATCTAATAAAAACTGATCAAAATGGAGATACATTATGGACAAAAAAATTTAATTATGGATGCTCAAATAATGGAGGTAATAAAATTATTCAAACTCCAGATGGAGGATATGTATTTGTTGGGGAAACAAATCAAAACACACCTGCCTATGAAATTTATATAGTAAAAACTAACTCACAAGGCGACAGTCTTTGGACAAAAACATTTAAGAACGGCTTTGCGATGGATATTAAATTTACAAATGATGGTGGTTTTGCAATATTTGGATTTACACAGTATGCAGGAGCGGGGATGAATGATTTTTATTTTGCAAAAACAAATAATGAAGGTGTTATAATTGGAATTAAAGAGCAGTTAAATGATAACCTTAATCTGAAAATTTTCCCTAATCCTGCAAAAAACAGCATTACCATTTCTCAAACAGAACCAACCTTTAATAAATATGAAATTTATAGTTTGAACGGAAAATTAGTTGCTGAAAACAAAATCACTAACATCTTACAAAAGGTTGATTTATCTGCTTACTCCGAAGGGATGTACATTGTGAAATTAATAGGGGACCAGAAAGTTGCGTTTAAGAAAATCGTAGTAATAGAATAAGATTTCGAAGCAATTCAAATTTAAAACCCGAAGTTTCTTCTCTCAAAAATTCCCTATATTTACCCTTTATTTTTTAAATTATGGAATTAAACGCTTTAACTGCTATTTCTCCTGTTGACGGTCGTTACCGCAAAGTAACCAACGAATTAGCAGCTTACTTTTCTGAATTCGGATTGATCCGTTACCGTGTGCAAGTTGAGATCGAATATTTTATTTTACTATCTCAACAAGGTTTGCCACAGTTACCTAAACTAAATGAAAAGCAAATTGAAAACCTGAAATCGGTTTATGTAAATTTTTCGTTTGCTGATGCGGAAGTAATTAAAGAAACAGAAAAGACTACCAACCATGATGTAAAAGCAGTTGAGTATTTCATTAAAGAAAAATTAAAAGCGCAGGGTTTAGAAAACTATTTAGAGTTTGTTCACTTTGGTCTAACTTCTCAGGACATTAATAACACCTCCATACCGTTATCTTTAAAACAAGCGAATAATGAAGTCGTTCTTCCAACCTTAAAACAGGTAAGCGATAAATTAATTTCTTTGTCCAAAGAATGGAAAAACATTTCATTGTTAGCGCGTACTCATGGTCAGCCTGCTTCTCCTACCCGGTTAGGAAAAGAAATATATGTTTACGTAGAACGTTTACAAGCGCAGATCAACCAGTTAAATGCGATTCCTTTCTCCGCTAAATTTGGTGGGGCTACAGGAAACTTTAACGCACATTATGTAGCGTATCCAAAAAACGACTGGATAAAATTCGGAAATGACTTTGTCAATAATACATTAGGTTTAAACAGAAGTCAGTTTACCACACAAATAGAACATTATGATAATATTGCTGCGTACTGCGATGCACTAAAGCGCATCAATACCATTTTACTGGACCTGTGTCGTGATATCTGGACTTATGTGAGCATGGATTACTTTAAACAAAAATTAAAAGCAGGAGAAATTGGTTCATCCGCAATGCCGCATAAAGTGAACCCTATTGATTTTGAAAATGCAGAAGGTAATTTAGGAATGGCAAATGCGATCCTGGAACACTTATCAGCAAAGCTTCCATTGTCTCGTCTGCAAAGAGATTTAACAGACAGTACAGTATTAAGAAACTTAGGAGTGCCTGTAGCACATATTTTAATTTCCTACAAAAGTATTTTAAAAGGGTTAGATAAATTAATATTGAATGAAGAAATATTCAATAGAGATTTAGAAAACAACTGGGCGGTGGTAGCAGAAGCAGTACAAACAATTTTACGTAGAGAAGGTTACCCGAAACCATATGAAGCCTTGAAAGATTTAACAAGAACGAATTCAGTAATTACAAAAGATTCGATGCA
>JANPOX010000404.1:0-21888 GCA_031428235.1 Bacteroidia bacterium
TATAAACCATTGAACCTCGGACTAAGGTACAATCCGCTTAATGTATATCCACCAGAACAAATTGCACCTACAGAAAATGATTTGAAATTCAGAAAGCAATTAGTGAGGGGATATGTACATGATCAGGGCGCTGCTTTAATGGGTGGAGTAGGTGGCCATGCCGGTTTATTTGGGACTGCAAATGATGTGGCTTTAATTATGCAAATGCTTTTAAATAATGGTAACTATGGTGGTCAGCATGTTTTAGACGGAGAGATTATTAAACAATATACCAGTTCCCATTTTTCAGACAACAGAAGAGGATTATGTTTTGATAAACCGGAACCTGATGATAAAAAAGATAGTCCTGTTACAAAAGAATGCAGTTTACAAAGCTTTGGTCATAGCGGGTTCACCGGTACTTTTGCATGGGCAGATCCATCCAATGGATTAATATTTGTTTTTTTATCAAACAGGGTTTACCCAAATACAGATGAAAACAAACTGGCAAAATTGGGGATCAGAGGAAAGATTCATAAAGTATTGTATGAAGTTGTAAATCAACAAAGCTTTCTTTTAAATTAAATGTTTTTTGATTATATTTATTCAACCATTTCTACTCCATATTCAACATGAGCCATGATGTAAATACTCAAAAAGAACAAATCCTAAAGTTGTTGAGGGAAAAATCGGTAATGAAACAAGACGTTTTCAGAAACACGATTGCTTCTTTTGCTTTGGTAAAGGAATGCGCAAGAGAGATTGCAGCAGACCTCGCTACAGAAGCCCATGAAATTGATAAACGTATTATTGTTTCTGCTACGGAAACCAATGCTTATGCTACACAGTTAAGAGTTGCAGGTGATATGCTGGAATTTTTTATGCATACCAATGTTTTTGAATTTGAGAAATCACATGCGATGTTTAGAACAGGTTATATCAAACAAAATGATTATAATTCTTATTGTGGCATTATCAATGTCTATAATTTCTTGTCAGATTCCTTTAAGTTCAATCGCTTAAACGACCTCGGTTATTTAGTATGTCGTATATTCATTAACCGTGAAATGAAATTTTTTATTGAAGCCAAAGGTCCTGTAGGAGTTAAATATTCTTCTTTTTCCAATGAACCATTAGGTAAAGAGCAGGTGTACGAAATTATTAATGACCTGATTATTTATGCGATTACATTCGATTTGTTTACTCCGCCAATTGAACAGATAAGGGAGGTTTCTGTTAATGAGATTCAGGAAAAAGTAAGCAGTATTAATTTAAGAACAGGAAAACGATTAGGATACGGAACCACCGCTTCTTATGATGAAGATAGTAATATGTATATTTAGTTTGGATGTTAAACAAAAATAAATTATACACTATTTCTTTTGTAGAAGGTTCTTCCGTAATGGCTGCTGAGATTTGCGGCGCTAAGTTATTGTCACCTTTTTTTGGAAGTAGTTTATATGTGTGGAGTTCAGTGATGGCTGTTACATTAGGAGGTTTGGCAAGCGGATATTTTTTAGGAGGAAAATTAAGTAAGGGAGAGAATAAGGAACAAACCTTACTATATATTTTAATAGCGGCTGTTTGCTTTTTATGTTTCATGCCTTTTTTATCTTCTTTGTTTTTGATCGCAGCCACGGGTTTATCTTTGATTCCAGCTGTTGTGACCAGTGTTTTTTTTCTTCTATTTCCTACGATGATGGCAATGGGAGCAACGTCTCCTTTGATTATTTCTATTTTAACTAAAGACGCTAACAATAGTGGAGAAAACAGTGGAAGTGTTTATGCCATATCAACGGTAGGTGGGATCCTGGCAACTTTTTTATGTGGTTTTTATTTGATCCCGAATTTTGGAGTTCAGTTTAGTCTTATTGGTTTTGCAATTCTATTGGCGATCGCCAGTTTATTTTTAGTATTCAAAAAAAAAAGTAAAATAAGTGCTTTTATACTTTTGTTTGTTATCTCATTAGCTTTATTTGGTTTTGCGAATTCCGAAAAAAATGCATTCACTGTTTATAAATCAGAAAGTATTTTAGGGAAATTAGAGGTTAGGGATGAACCGTCTGAAAGTAATGATGCTATGATCATCAGAAAATTATTAATCAATACCACAATCCAGACAGAAATGAATCTGAAATCAGGACAATCTGTTTCTGAATATGTTCGGCTGTTAGAGAAAAATATCCGGTATTTTCCAAAAGGCAAGGCATTATTATTGGGCCTTGGTGGCGGAGTGGTGGCTAACATGTTGCATAGTCATGATTATAAAGTAACTGCGATTGAATTTGACGAGCGTATAATTAAAATGGCTAAACAGTTTTTTTATTTAAATGACTCTATAAAAACAGTTTGTGCTGATGCTCGGTATTTTATCAATCAGCCAAAAGAGAAATATGATTTTATCTTGTTTGATGTGTTTAAAGCTGAGGAACAACCATCACATGTGATCACCAAAGAAAGCCTGGTTAAATTAAAATCTATTTTAAATCCTAATGCTGTTGTACTAATTAATACACATGGTTATTTAACCGGTAAACTTGGGTTAGGTACTCAGTGCCTGTTGGCTACTTTAAAAAATGCCGGCTTCAATCTTAAGATCTGCACATTCAGTGAAGATGAAAATTACAGGAACTTATTAATTGTAGCTTCTTTGAAAGCGATGGATGTTACTTTAAACGATGAATTATATCCCATTATTATTTCCAATTCGGAGGTTATTAATACAGATAACAAACCCATCATGGAAGCTTTAAATGCACCCGCTAATCAGACTTTCAGAAGCCTGTACCTGAAGAATTATATTTTATGGAATTATTAATAATCTTCTTGATTAAATTTGGTTATTAAGCCTCTTTAAAAGCCTTATTCAATCTTTTTAAAAGCGACATCATCACAATAAAAGCCAGCATGAGTAAAGCAAAGTTCAGCCAAAAAAAATAGGCTTTGTTATCGAACTTATCCCAGTTTTTTGCAAGCACTCCGCTTAATTTATTACCAATAGATGTAGCAAGGCTCCATCCACCCATCATTAATGCAGTAAATCGTATTGGAGAAAGCTTTGATACCATGGATAAACCCATTGGGCTCAAACATAATTCACCGATTGTGATGACGCCATAACTGGCAACCAGCCACCAGGCACTTGCCTTATCAATACCATTGTTTGAAAAATAGACAGCAGCCACCATCACCAAAGTGGATAAAGCGCTAATCAATAAACCATAAGCAATTTTTGTGGCTGTAGTAGGTTCCTTTTTTCTTTTTCTTAAAAAACCAAAAAAGAGAACAACTACTGGTGTTAACACAATCACAAAAAATGGATTAATGGATTGAAACAATTCGGTAGGCATTAATGTTAAGTTTTCCCCTTTCTCAGGATACTCTGCAGCTTCAAGGTTTTTGAAATAGGAGGGATAGTCCATACACTTGATGGCAGTGCCACTTGCATTTTTTATTCTTCTGAAATGTTCATCCAATTGATACACAGAATCATTTTCAGCAACGACTGATTTATCACATAAGTAAAGCGAATCTGCTAAAGGAACCATTGCAGTTGGCATGGCACGGTCTGTATAAGAATTAGCATAAGTTGTTAAAGCAGTTCCATTCAACTTAAAGATGGCCCAGAATATAATAACGATTCCGAAAATGGTGTACATCGTGCCAACTGGTTGCTTCTCCTCGGTAGTACAGCTTTTATAAATAGTTGAATAAAAATAAACAACCGGAATGCAGGCACATAAAAATGCATCTGTACTATCGCTTCCAAAAATAGAATCCGGTATGAACCATCCCAATAAACCGAAGCCTACAGCAATGCCTAATACTTTTAAAAAACGCATGATGATAGGTTTATCTTCAGGAGTTGGTACTTTTCTAACGTCCACATGTTTGTAGTGTTTCATACCTATCCAAAAAGTAATCACACCTAAAAACATTCCTATTCCTGCAGTAATGAATGCCCAGTTCCAGCCATATTTAATCCGCATAAAGGCCGCAATAAAATTACATAGGAAAGCGCCGATATTGATGCTCATATAAAACAAATTGTAACCTGTATCTTTATTGGCTTTGTATTGAGGATCATTATATAGATTGCCTAACAGTGTTGAAATATTTGGTTTAAAAAAACCATTCCCTACAATCATAATGGTGAGGGCTGTGTAAAAAGCCCATTCTTCCCTTATTGATAAGAGGCAGTAGCCAATGCCCATCAGGATACCACCTAAGGTGATGGCAAAACGGTAACCCAATTTCATGTCAGCTAACAAGCCGCCAATAAATGGTGTTAAGTAGGCACAGGCAATAAAAGTTCCAAATATATCAGATGCTTTTCCGCTTTCCCATCCAAAACCACCGGTTTTAGTATCGGTCATGTATAAAAAGAAAATACCGATCATTAAGTAATAACCAAACCTTTCCCAAAATTCAGTAAAAGCTAAAAAAAGTAATCCCTTTGGGTGTTTAGAGGTTGAACTCATATAATTGTTTTTTATAAATATAATGAAAGGTTTTATTTTACAATAAAATTGTTTTGCAGAATACTGTGTTGAGTGCGCTTATTCTTAAACTCAATTGTAATCAATTTAGATGGCGGACAATTTCCTTCTACTAACGTTTGAAAAACACTGTCTGCTTTTGAGTGAGAATATTTCATACCCGGCACCGGCCTTAGTCTATAGATAGAATCTTTTTTTGTGGCAATGAGCTGGGCGTTTTTAATAAAGATACTGATGTCATTTTTTAAACTGTCAGGCAGCTTAATTAAAAACAAGTCAGATTTATTTTTAATGATCGTATCTGATTTTATTCCCAGTTGAAAAAAAAGAAATCGGTTATCTTCTTTTTTTACTTTGATGGTATACTGCGCTTTTAAAGATAATGCGAGAAATAGAGATAGGAAAAAAATATATTTCATTGCAAATCTATTTTATGTCACATCGAGCGTAGTCGAGATGCATATAAAAAACTTTATAGTTTCTTTTGTTCTCGACTCCGCTCGAACTGACAAATGTATGACAGAACAAATTTGATAATTTATTTCAATGCCTCAATTAACTTCTCCGCCAACTCTACACCGATACGCTCCTGTGCTTCATTGGTAGCGGCTCCAATATGCGGCGTTAAAGAAATTCTAGGATGTTTTAATAAAGCTTCATTTGGCGTTGGTTCGTTTTCAAAAACATCTAAACACGCATGAGCAATTTTACCCGAATTCAGTCCATTGATCAGATCTGTTTCGTCAATTACACCACCGCGGGAAGCATTGATTAAAATAACACCTTGTTTCATTTGAGCAATTTCTTTTTCAGTGATCATTTTACCTGCCGGTACGTGCATGGAGATCATATCTGAATTAGCAATTAATTCTTCCAGACTCACAGTATTTATTTTTACATCAACACCCGAAGTTCCATGAATCTCTAAATTTAAATGAGCTTCTTTTACAAATGGATCATAAGCCAATATTTTCATACCACAGCCTAAAGCAATTTTAGCGGTGTATTGCCCGATACGGCCAAAACCAATGATACCAATCGTTTTATCTCTGAGTTCAATTCCTTTTGAATAATTTTTCTTTAAGTCATCAAATTTTGTATGACCATTCACAGGCATGTTCCTGTTACTGTCATATACAAAACGTACAGCGTTAAATAAATGAGCAAATACCAATTCGGCTACGGAGTTACTGGAAGCTGCCGGTGTATTAATCACCTGAATTCCTTTAGAACGGGCATAGTCCACATCAATGTTATCCATACCAACACCACCACGACCAATTACTTTTAACCCGGAGCAGGCATCAATCACATCTTTACGAACTTTGGTAGCACTACGAACTGTTAAAGCCACATAGCCCTTTTCATTGATTTCTTTTATTAAATTTTCCTGCGCTACTTTTTCTGTTACAACAGTAAAGCCTGCTTTTTCCAGTAAGCTTTTACCTACTGAATCAATGCCATCATTGGCTAAAATTAATTTACTCATAAATATTTTTTTTAAAATTTACCGGAAATACCAGCCTGGATGAGTGGACCACCGATCCCTCCTTCAATAGTGATCCCAAGGTTTTTTATAAAATAATAACGCATACCAATACCCATTCTAAATGCTACCGGTATAATATTTAGTGCATTGTCTAATTCATTCACAGCATTCTGATTATTAATATCATCAGAATAAACATTGGTTTGTTTATATCCTATACCCGCCGTTGCATATGGGTCAATATATTTTGAAGTAGCAAAATGGATATTGACCTTGGCTAATAAGCGTAGTTTATTAATACCAATCATATAATTATTATATTGATAATCATACTGGCCTGTAGAATTATTGTATACAGAGTAAGTATTAGCATACTTTGCAGTTACTGAGGCATACGTGCATTCCATTCCCAATCCAATTACATTGTTAATCATATATTCCACTTTACCTCCTACATGATTAAGGTTTGTAACATTAATACTTTCTCCAGATGAGGAAACAGCTGTATTAATATATTTTCCTACCATATAAGGATAACCATAAAAGGCATCAATTATAAATTTACCTTTACCTACACAATTCTCCGATTCTTCTTTTTTATCGCCACCCTGTGCTTTTAAATTATTAATACCAAAAAGAATTACAGATGCCAATGTTAATACATTAATTTTTTTCATAATTTTGATTTTTAGGATTTATTTTAATTTTATTTTAATTGTTCAATAATTGCTTCAATGCTCATGCCATCCGCTTCTGCTTTATAATTACGAATGATACGATGTCTTAAGATTGCATTAGCTACAGCTTTTACATCTTCAATATCCGGACTGTATTTACCGTTAATAGCAGCATGACATTTAGCGCCAAGTACTAAGAACTGTGAGGCACGCGGACCGGCACCCCATGCTAAATATTTTTTGGTTACATCAGCGCTGAACTCAGAATTCAATCGCGTTTTGTTTACCAGTTTAACAGCATATTCCAATACATTATCTGCCACCGGAATTTTGCGTATCACACTCTGAAAATAAAGGATCTCTTCCGCAGAAATAATTTTATTTAATTCAACCTTTTGATCGGATGTAGTTAATTTTACTACTTGTAGTTCTTCCTGAAAGCTTGGATAATCTAACCATACATTAAACATAAAACGATCCAACTGAGCTTCTGGCAGGGGATAGGTGCCCTCTTGTTCAATAGGGTTTTGAGTTGCTAAAACAAAAAACGGATTTCCCAATTCATATTTTTTCCCGGCGGTGGTCACACATTTTTCCTGCATGGCTTCTAATAAAGCAGCCTGAGTTTTTGGAGGTGTTCTGTTGATCTCATCAGCTAAAACAATATTTGCAAATAATGGCCCTTTTATAAATTTAAAATTACGTTGTTCATCAAGGATCTCTGAACCAATAATATCACTTGGCATTAAGTCGGGTGTAAACTGTATTCGGTTAAACGTTAATCCTAAAACATCCGCAATGGTATTTACTAATAACGTTTTCGCTAATCCAGGAACACCTACCAATAAACAATGACCTTTACAAAAAATAGAAATTAAAACATTTTTTACGGTATCGTTTTGGCCAACAATTACTTTGGCTATTTCTGCATTCAGTTCTTTATATTTTACTACAAAAGCATCTATTGCTTCTACATCATTTTTATAATTCATTACCTATTTTTTGTTTTATTTTTCAGTTCGAGCGAAGTCAGGAACAATTGATTAACTTGTCTCTGACTCCGCTCAGGGTGACAAGTTTTGTGTAATACTACTGAGTAATGGTCCAGTTATATTCTAATTTGCAGCTATTGAATTCGTTATCAATTTTTATATAGGTTGATTTTGATTTTTTGGTGATCCAATCTGTAATAGATTTTTTTTGTCTTTCAAAAGTAGCCATGTTAAGCAATTTAATATAATCATCCTGCATATTGGCTTTATGTGGTTCTGTTCTTGATTTTAAATAAACAATTCTCCAGGCCTGTTTTCCATCGGAGCTGTTATATTGTATGACCGGGCTCACATCGCCCACTTTCATTTGGTTCTCCAGCATAAAAACTAAATTCTGATCCATTTCCCCAATTTCACTAAGCTCCCATTTTGTACTATTAGCATTAGGGTTTATTAATAGTCCGCCGTTTTGTTTGGTATCTTTATCAGTACTAAATCTTAAAGCTGCATCCGCAAATTTAATTTGCCTGCTTACAATTAATTCCCTGATACTGTCTAATTCTTCTTTTGCTTTTAATACTTCCAATTGAGAAATCTTTGGAGACATAAGTACATGCCTTACATCTACAGACTCCCCTTTACGGGCAACAACCTGCATAAAATGGTATCCGTAAGATGTTTCAAAAATTTCGGATACTTCTCCGGCTTTCAATCGGAAAGCAACTGCTTCAAACTCCGGAACCATTTGTCCGCGCATCACTGATTCATAGCGACCACCATTTTTTGCTGATCCCGGATCTTCGCTATACAATGCCGCAATAACACTCATGCTTTCGCCATTTACAACCCGCTGCCTGTATGTTTCGAGTTGTGAACGAACAGCTTTTTTTGCGTCATCGGATATGGGAGGTTTCCTTACGATGTGTCCGATTTCCAGTTCTGAATTGATTAAAGGAAGACTATCAAGTGGCAAGGTTCCATAAAACGCTCTTACTTCACTTGGAGTTAATTTAGCTTCGCCGGTTACTTTTTGTTGCATTTTTTGTGCCAACAGTTGGTTCCTTACATCGTCTCTTAATTCATCTTTAAAAACACTGATTCGTTTACCATAAAACGCTTCAAACTTTTCTTCGCTGCCCAGCATACCAACATAATACTGAATCCTGCGATTTAGTTCACCATCCACTTCGGCATCTGCTACAACAATACTATCCCTGTCAGCCTGGGATAATAATAATTTTTGAAATAACAAGTCTTCAAATATTTTACATCTGTCAGTCTGGGTGATTTCTTTTTTTTCTTTTTGCTCTTTTTGCTGAACCAGACTAGTTTCAATTTCGGATAAAAGCAATGGGTTTTTTCCAATAATGGCTACTACTTTATCCAACACTTGCGGTTGTGCATTGGATATTATCACTAAAAATAAGAAGGCAATAACAAGTTTTATGTTCATTTTACTAAGTTAATTATAAATTTCTAATTCTTTATTTGTTTTGGCTTTATCAAAAAAATCTTTTTTGATACTGTTGATCAAAAGCTGTTTTCGTTGATTGATCAGCATGTTTTTAATATTATTTTTCTCGAAGTTTAAAGGAGATAATGTATTTTTTGATTTTACTTCGATGATCTTTAAGAAGTAAAAACTTACAGCATCAGTAAATTCAAATATTTTTCCATTTTGAATATTATAGTCCGGAATCTCTTTTAACTGGTTAATTTCTTTTTTTAAATCATCGTACATCAACCAGGTATTATCATTCATAAAATAATTGTTGGCATATTGAATGCACATGCTTTTTAATTGGTCAGCATCTTTAGGATTTGTAGAATAACACAGTTTTTTTAGCTTAGAAAGATTAGGAATATTGGCCGGTGTTTTCACATAAAGCACTTTAACAATATTGTTTTTTAATAAAAAATTTTGCGAATTAGCATTATAGTAAGTTTCAATCTGATCAGCTGTTACATTGGTATCTAATTTTTCATCAATAAGTCGGGTTTGGAATTTATAGGATAATAATTCTTTTTTGTAATTTTCCAGCTCTTTTGTAAAATCCTGTTCTTCTTCAGTTAAATAATTAACTGCCTGCTGGTAAAAAGCTTCATTATAGGCCCATTTATTAATGTAACTCTGTATAAACGCTGTACTATCAGATTTAGATAAATACGGTGGCACTAATTTCTCAAGATCACTTAGGTATAAACGGCTGGCATTCACTTTAGCGATAACTTTTCCTTTATTTTCAATAACATCGGGAGTTTTATTACAGGAAATAATAAGGCAAAAAAAGCCCGATAGAAATAAAGTATTTATTTTTGAAATGCGCAGCAAGTTTCTTGTAATAAGAAAAGGCTGTATCCAATATAGCTACAGCCTTTTCAATTTTTTTTATTTTACTGTATTTAAAACATCTTCATTTACCTTAACAGTGTATTTGTTTTTAAGGTAAGCAAGCCATTCTTTTTCAAGATAATTCTGATAATCTGCGGTGATCATTCCTTTTGCTTCAGCAAGTGTTTTTGGTGTTTTTCCCATCAGTTTATTAACTACCAAAACAATTGTTTTATTTTCCTTGGTATCTTTAATATCTGTTGCAACAACACCTTGTTTCCAATTAGCATCTACATCTTTATTCTCACCTTTTAAGTAAGTGATGTTTTCAACTGTTACATTTAACTGTGAAGTTTTATTGACTACATCCACAATATCTTTTTCAGTTTTATTTTTCTTAAGCATTGCACGCACTTCTTTTGCTACTTTTTCATTAGTGCATTTATACATGGTTACATCAGCGCGCTCATCCCATAAATAATTATTTTTATGTGTTTCGTAAAACGCTTTTAAACCGGCAGTATCTTTTACAGCTTTGCTCCAAACTTTTTGATCAGTAAGGTCAAATAATAATATACCATCTCTGTATTCTTTTAATAAATTTTTGAACTCAGGATATTTTGCTTCAAGGCGTTCATCTTCATAGTTGATCAGGGTTTCATCTACAAATTCCTTATAAGATTGTTGAAGGAACATGTTATTATCCACTTTAGGCCTTGCTGTCTGGTGTGTTTCAATGTATTTAGCAAAATCGTTTTGGTCATAAATAATAATAGTTTCTTTATCAGCGGCTTTATCTTTTGTGGATAATCTGAATAATTCTTTCTTACCTAATTTATCCGCTTTTTTAGCTTCCCATTTTCCCTGGTAAGCAGTAGAATCAAGCACTTTTAAAAATGCCATTTTCGCAGATGGATTTTCTTTAAAATTATTTTCTTTTTTAATTTTCTCTATTAAAGAAGTACGGCCAGCTTGGGTACGGCTATCTTTTCCGATTTTTTGTTTTAGATCCCCTTTCATTTCAGCGAAAGCGGCCAGACCTTTTTTATCGATACGTTTTACAATATGCCATCCGTAAGTAGTTGTAAAAGGGGCACTGTAATCGCCATTGTTTGCTAGCGCAAAAGCTGCTTTCTCAAATTCAATCGGCATGCGGCTGCTTCCAAACCACTGAAGTTGTCCGCCTTTTTCAGCACTTGGTTTATCATCAGAAAACTGGCGAGCAAGATCTTCAAATTTTTCTCCTGCTTTTAGTTTGCTATAAATCTCATCAATTTTATTTTTTAAATTTTCTTTTTCTTTTTCACCCATATCCTTGGCAAATTTTACCATGATATGCGCGGTTAAAATTTCACCCTGACTCGTGCGTTTGTCTTCTACTTTTAAAATATGGTAACCAAAACGCGTTCTAACTGGCATGGTCATTTCTCCTACATTGGTTTTATAAGCAGCAGTTTCAAAAGGATAAACCATTTGCAGTGAAGTAAAATAGCCCAGGTCGCCACCGTTGTCGGCAGCAGAAGGATCTTCAGAAGTTTTTTTTGCTGCGGCAGCAAATTTATTACTTCCTGTATTTAAAGTAGCGGCAATGTTTTTTACAGCGGATAATTTTGCATTATAATTTAGTGTGTCGGCATGTGTGGATGTTTTGGTTAAGGCAGCAGAACTCTTCTTTAAAATATTTTCATATTCAGTAAGCTTTGCAGCAGAAGGATTTTTTCCCATTAATGCATCACGGATAATCATTAATCGGGTATAAGCTTCAATGGTATCTTTTGGAAGAGCATCTTCAGCAACACGAATTAAAATATGCGCTGCTTTAATTTCTGTTTTCATGCGGTCGTATGCTTCCTGTAAAAGAGCATCATTCACATTTTTATCGGTTAAATAGGGTGCTGCTAATTGTTTACGGTATCCGGCCAGTTCTGTTTTAAATGAACTGTTAGTGTCCAGTCCGTTAGCTTCTGCTTCAAACACTTTCATTTTAAATGTAGAAAATAAATCCACATATTCCTTTACTGATTTTTGTTCCTTGTTTACTTCTTTACCACTGTTTTTTTTGTAAACATTTTCGAATTCACTTTTATAAACTGGTTTTCCGTTTATAGTCATGATCACTGGTTCGGTAGTTTGGGCCATTGCAGCAAAACCTATGGCCGTCAATACTAAAAATCCTGGAGTACGTTTCTTCATATGTATGTTTAATTTTTTTTAAGCGAACAAATTTATAATTAGTTTTTAGTATTTAGGGGTTAATGCGTATAATTTTTAATTATAGTAGTATGTGGAAAATTAAATTAAATAATTAAAAGCTAATAACCAACAACTACTTTATCACTTCTTCCAATTTAGCGTCCAACTCGGCACCTCTTAAATTTTTAGCAATGATCTTTCCTTCTTTATCCAATAACAAATTTTGAGGAATGCTGGTAATACCATATAGTTTTCCTGCCTCATTTCCCCAGCCTTTCAGGTCACTGATCTGTGTCCATGTAAGCTGATCTTTTTCAATTGCCTGTAACCACTTATCTTTTGCCTGATCAAAAGAAACGCCAAGAACGGTGAATCCTTTATCTTTATATTTGTTATATGCCATTACCACGTTTGGATTTTCTGCCCTGCATGGCCCGCACCAGCTTGCCCAAAAATCTACCAGTACATATTTTCCTTTAAGATCGCTAAGGTTTACCATTTTTCCATTAGGATCTGCCTGTGAAAAATTTGCAGCCGGAAATCCAATGGTAGTTCCTCTAAGTTGAATTAATTTTTCCTGAGCCAATTTACCGTACTTAGTTTTAAGGACACTTTTATCCAATAAACCAACAATATGCTCAAGCTCTTCAACTGTGGCATTTGAATTTTGATTATTAAAATAAATAGCATAACCGCTCACGGCTGATTTGGGATGTGTTTTAATAAAATTCTCCATAGATGATTTTACATCCTTATCCAAAGCCTGGTATTCTGCCACCTTTGCGTTCATAGTAGCCGCATCTCCTTTAGATTTTGCTTCATTATATGCATTTACCATGGCCTGTTGTTTTGATCCAAAGCCTGACATCAGGGCGTTATAGTCGTTATAGTCTTTTTGAGTTTGGCCACCCACAACCTTTGATTGTGGTAAGCTGTCAATATTCCCTGTTATCGTTGTTTTCCCTCCGTCTACAAAGAAAATCAGGTTAGGTTGTTCATTGATACTTCTGGATCTGGTAATCCAAAACATATTAGGTTCCGAGCCTTTTCCAATGAAGCTGAATTTTCCGCTTTTAATTTTGGCGCTGTCCGTAAAATCTTTACCATCCCATTTATGGTGAATAAAGGTATAAGAATTGTCAGGAGCATTTTTTAATGTTCCGATTATGCTGAAATTAAAAGAGGATTGCGCTGAAACTGAAAAAGTCAGGGAAATGAAACTGATGAAGAATAGTTTTATCATTTGTTTTGTTGTTTAACAGGCAAATGTAGTTTTTATTGTTAATTTTCAGACGACTGATTCGTTAAAAAATGAAAATTTTGCCACTTAAAATTAAGCTAATTTTTATCGGTTTAGCTATAAATTTAAATAATTAGTAATTGTTAAATCTTTCTTAACTAATTATCATTTTTATCCACAATTGTTTGTGGAAACCTCAAATTGTCTTATTTTTGTGTTGCAAAAAAGTGACCAACCTATAAGAGGAGATCTATTCTGAAATCCGCCTTAAACCACTTTTAAAGAAGTAAATAAATAAACCTAAAAATTATAACATGAAAAAAACTTTACTAAGTTTATCATTAATGACTGTTGCTTTAGTTGGAAAAGCACAAAACTGTTCAGAATTATTTATTTCTGAATATGTTGAAGGAAGTGGAAATACTAAAGCTATTGAGGTCTATAACCCAACTCCTAATTCTATTAGCATGGGTAACTATCGATTAGTTCGTTATTCAAATGGTTCATCAACTGGTTTTGATAGCACCGATTTTACTGTTTCAGCATCCATTGCTGCATATTCAACATATGTTATTGCTAATGGTGTAGGTGTAACTTCTGGTACAACCGCTACATCTCCAGCATGTGATCCGGCTTTACAAGCTTTGGCTCAGCAAATTGATGCTCCATACCCAGCTCCAACTTTTATGAATGGAAACGATGCGATGGTTTTGGTTAGAAAAGTCCCCTACGCCCGTATTGATATTTTTGGAAGAATTGGAGAGGATCCAAGTGGGACAGGTTGGAGCGATCAACCACCATATGATGGATCGGCAGGAACTTGGTGGACAAAAGACCACTCTTTGCAAAGAAAGGCAACTGTTCAACAAGGTGTGATGACTAATCCATCTCAGTTTAATGTAACATTGCAATGGGATTCATTACCTAAAAATAATATCACAAAAATAGGTAGTCATACTTGCGATTGTAATTTGGCAACAGGTATTAATAAAAATGTAAAATCTTCAGGCTTAACTATTTTTCCAAATCCTTCAAACGTTAACGAAATAACGTTTGTTAGTAGTGCTGGTATAAAGGAAATTAGTATTGTTAATGCTATTGGACAGATTGTTTACACTCACGCTGCTTTAACTCTTGATAACACTGTAGTTTTGAAAAACTTAGGAATAGCAAAAGGAATGTATTTTGTGATCGTTAAAAACGAAGCGGGTACTAAAACAGAAAGATTAATTATTCAATAATTATTATAAAAATTAAATTTATTTAAAATAAACAGGGCTGATGAAATACTCAGCCCTTTACTTTTAAAATAGGGTATGTTAAAAAATAGTTTATTAGTCGTTTTTATTTTTTGTTCGCTGCTTATCAAATCACAAGATAGCACAAAAGTTGTTTTATCTGGTTCCATTAAAGATAATGAAACCGGGGAAGGACTAATAGGAGCAACGGTTATTGCTAAATCTGGCGTTGGAGCTGTGGCAGATCTTGAAGGTAATTTCCTCTTAAAATTACCTAAAGGAGAATATGTGATTGATATTTCGATGCTAGGCTACAAAAAATACACTCAGAAAATAAAGCTGTACTCAAATAAAAAAATTGAGGTAAAGCTCGAAGGGGATGTTTTGGATGAAGTGGAAGTAGTAGCAGATATGGCTCAGATCCGTGAGACACCCGTAGCCTTTAGTTCTATTTCAGCCACTAAAATACAGGAAGAACTAGGAGGCAGGGATATTAGTATGATTGCTAATAGCACTCCTGGTGCTTATGCTTCCAGTAGTGGCGGCGGTGCAGGTGATTCAAGGGTAACAATCCGTGGTTTTGATCAGCGAAATATAGCTGTAATGGTGGATGGTATACCGGTGAATGACATGGAAAACGGACAGGTTTACTGGAGTAATTGGGACGGTTTAAAAGATATTACCAAATCTATGCAAATTCAGCGCGGATTAGGGGCTTCTAAATTAGCTATCGCGTCTGTTGGAGGAACAATGAATTTTATAACGAATGGTATTGGTGGTAAACAGCAATTGCTTGTTAAAAAAGAGTGGGGAAATAACAGAGCTAATGTAATGAGCATGGCCTATAATTCAGGATTAATTGATAATAAATGGGGTTTTACTTTAGCTGGAACATACCGCAATGGGGACGGTTGGGCAGAGCAAACCTGGTATAATGCTTATTCTTATTTTGCTAAGATTCAGTATATGCCAAATCCTAGGCATATTATTAGTCTCGGTGTAAATGGTGCGCCGCAAACTCATGGTCAAAGAACAACAAAAGTACCCATTATAGTTTATAGTAAAGAAACTGCATTAAAACTTGGTATTGATTATGACAAAGAAATAAATCTTATGAAGACTACTACTAGATTTACAACGCCAACACAAGGTGATAGAGATTTACGATGGAATTCAGATCAAGGGGTATTAAATGGAAGTGCTTTTGGTGATAGAACAAATTATTATCATAAGCCATTGATTAATTTGAGTCATTTTTGGAAAATAAGTGAAAAGACTACATTATCAACAGTAGTTTATGCTTCTTTTGGTAAAGGTGGTGGCTCAAGTTATACAAACGCCCCGGGTAGAGATACATTAACTGGGTATTATTTAGTACAGGCAAAATATAATGCCAATGTAAAAATAACTTCTATTGACGCTAATTATCATCCAACGGAGCATAAATCAAGTACAATCATAAGATCGTTAAATAATAATCATAATTGGTATGGTTTATTATCAACGGCTACTACTAAGTTGAATAAATTATTGACAATGACCTATGGAGTAGATTTAAGGTACTATAGAGGGTTTCATACTACCACTGTAAATAATCTTTTGGGTGGGGATTATTTTGTAGAAGGAACAGGAGGAACAGTTAAGAACCCACATTTAAATAATAATAACTATCAGAATTTTTACAAAAAAAAGGGCGATATTATTGGGTCTAATTATGATGGGTTTGTTAAATGGGGAGGTTTATTTTTGCAGGGCGAATACAAGAAAAAAAATCTGACCGCTTTTGTAACAATGACTGGTTCGTATACAGGATTTAATAGAATTGATTATTACAAAAACAAAGATTTGATAATTGACGGAAAAAAATACAGGCAAGCGATCAGATATGGGGATACTTTTTTTACGAATGGCAATGATACATTAACTGCAGTAAGAAATGCTACCATAACAGTAAGGGGTGATACCACTTATGTTAAAAATCCTAATGCAACACCAGTAAGATATATAACAAATTCAACAGCTTATGATATTAATTCAGCTGAAGCCCGCTTTGCAGAAACAGATTGGATTTGGCAATTTGGTTACACAATTAAAGGTGGTGCAAATTATAATCTAAATGATCATCATAATATTTTTGCTAATGTTGGTATTATGCAGATTCCACAAAAATTTACGAATGTTTTTACTTTCCAAAATGAGCCCGTTAAGGATTTAAAGCCTCAATATGTTCGTTCTTATGAACTTGGATATGGGATTAAGTATAATAAATTTTATGGAACAGTAAATGGGTATTATACCACCTGGGATAACCAGCCTCAAAACACATTTAAAGGTGCAGATGATGAAATGTATAATGTTAATGGAATAAATTTGGTATACAAAGGCATTGAATTTGAAGGCACTTACAGACCCATAAAGCAGATAGAATTAGAAGGTATTTTATCTTTTGGAGATTGGATATATAATTCAGGTGGAGTAGTTTATACAGATGACATTAATGGAAATCCTCAACCTTCCTTAGATTATTCTGCAGTTGGAGTGCATGTTGGAAATGCTGCGCAAACACAAGTTGGGGCAGCAATAAGAGTTATGCCTTTTAAAGGTTTTTATTTCAAACCCCGATATACTTATTTCGATAAAAATTATGCAAATTTTGATCCTGTAAAATTGCAAGGTGATAATAAAGACCGTGAAAGTTGGAAAATGCCGGGCTATGGCTTATTTGATTTAAGCACAGGATATGAAATACCTTTTTCGGCTTTTAAAGTAAATTTTTATGCCACTATTAATAATGTTTTAAGTACAAGGTATATAAATGATGGGCAAAATAATGGAGCTTCAACAAGTGCTAATGGGTGGGACGCGACTTCTGCTTCCGTATTCTTTGGAGCAGGCAGAACTTTTGTCTTCGGAACCAAATTAACTTTTTAATAAATGATCACTAAAATAAATTACATGAAAAAAATAAAACTATTTGCAGCGCTTATGGGATTAGGTCTTGCAAATGCAAATGCGCAATGTCCGTTACCAACAGGATATAATTTTGAGAATTTTATATCAGCCACAAGCTTTACTCCTTGCACCACAGGTTGGTCAACAAACGTTTCTGGTACGTTTACGTATGGTTCTGGACAGGTTGGCTTATCAGGAAAACTGGATTTAACCGGGGAATATGTTCAGCTATTTACTGCCGATGCCATGGGAGTAGTAAGTTATTATGCGAAAGGTTATAATACAGGCGGCGCCTGGTTAGGTACTTTTAAATTACAGGAATCAACGAATGGAACTGCCTGGACAGATTTAACTGTTTTTGCAGGAACATTAAGTAGCACTGCTTTTACAAATTATACAGTTACTCCTAATACTAATTCAAGGTATTTAAGATGGATATTGTCTGCAAAGACATCCGGAAATAATGTAGGGTTGGATGAAATTAATATTACTGCTGCTCCTGTTACAGCGCAGGAAATTAATATCAAGCAGGGTGCTACAACTATTTTGTCAGGAGGGAATTCAGCTTTATTTAATTCAGCTGTTGGCACACCAACCAATGTAAATTTTACCATTGAAAATTTAGGAAGTATTTCTCCTTTAACAATCAGTTCTTTTGCGTTAACCGGGGCTGCTGCATCTGATTATATAGTAACGGCGCCTACTTCACCGGCAACAGTTAATGCAGTTTCTAATACACCTTTAACAATATCATTTAATCCGGCTGCCGCAGGAACACGCTCTGCGATTTTAACTATTAATAATGATGACTCGAACGAATCCGCATATGTTATTAATTTAAATGGAATTGGTGGTAATTTAGCCACTCAGCCTACTACTCAGGCATCAAATTTAATTTTCTCTAATATCAAATCGTACAGGGCATCTGCCGCTTTTACACCGGCATCAGGAAATCCAAATGGGTATTTAATTTTGAAAAAGGAAACTGCATCTGCTATAACAGACGTTCCTGTTAGTGGTGTGGCATATATGGTTGGTGACGCTGTTGGTTCCAGCAAAGTAATTTACTCAGGCACTGGTACGAATTTAGGTTTAAATAATATTTATGCCGGTTTACCATATGGTCTGGCAATTTTTACCTTTAATGGATCTGGTGCTTTTACAAATTATAATACTACTTCCCCATTAACCGGTAATTTTAACGCAGCTACTTCGATGCAGCCTGCAATGGAATACAGTTCATTGAATGTAACGAATACAAACTTTGTAACTTCTTTATCAGCGCAAATTTATCCTCATACGGCTATTTTTTATAGTAACTATGATGAGACTATGGTTAAATTATTTAGTGCTCGCGATACAACAGGTGGTCAAAAAGTAATAACTTGCGTTTACAGCAGTGAAAATTATGTTTATGCCGAACCATTGATCTGGGGTTATATGAGTCGTGAGCATAGCTACTGCCACCAGTGGATGCCAACAAACCCCTCTGATGGGTCAGGCGCTTCTCCAAACAATGCTGAAAGAAAAGAATACAATGATCAGTACCATTTGTTTCCAACCAATCAGGATGATGTAAATGCAGTTCGTAGTAATTTTCCTATGGGAGAAATTACGACTGTTCAATCGACATTCCTGGCGTCGAAAAGAGGACAGAATAGTCTTGGACAAACAGTTTTTGAACCACGGGCTTCACATAAAGGTGATTTTGCACGCGCAGTCATGTATATGGCAACTGCTTATAACGGACAAAACAACGCATTTGGCGTACCAATGAACTGGAAATTTAAAAACCCGATCAGTGCAACGATTACTTACGGACAGGATCAAAATATCCTTAAAAAATGGCATTACCAGGATTTACCTGATTCTTATGAAATTTCCCGTAATGACTTTTTGGATTCTTTACAAGGAAACCGTAACCCTTTTGTAGACAGTGTGCGTTATGCTTGTTACATTGATTTTTCTAACATGACTTATATAGCAAATCCAACCTATACAACCGGAGTTAACTTCCCTTGCTATGTTGCTACAACAGTTGGTGTAAAAGAAAATGCAGCGTCTCATTTCGAGTATGTGTTAGCACCAAACCCAACATCAGGTGAATTTTATTTAATGATCGAAGCAACGGTTGCTGAGAAATTCAATTTGGATATCACTGATATCACCGGAAGAATTGTTTACAATAGAAGTGTGGATGTTGCCGATGGATTTAATAACATTGTTGTAAATGACCTTAAATTGAAAAGTGGAATTTATTTCGTGAATCTGATTTATAATAACGAAAAAATAACGCGTAAGTTGATTATTCAATAGAACTTTGTCAGTTCGAGCCGTCACACTGAGCGCCGTGCCCGACTCCTGGCGGGGAGTCGAAGTGAAGGACGATAACAAATACTTTTCTTAACATAAAAAGTCCCTTGCAGAATGTGAGGGACTTTTTTTATTGGGATCTTATTAAGGAAATTTAAAACTCAAATTTATTAATACCACTTTACTTTCAAATAAACGGCATCGTCTGTTTGGATGGTATTATCTTTTGCGTAAAAATAAATGGCGTTGCCTTGTTTTGTTTCGGCAAAATATTCAAAACCATAGCCATTAAAAAAAACATTGGTTACCGTTACCTGAATATGAGCCTGCGCTTTGGCCTCGACAATTTGCAATTGATTAGGACGAATATAGGTTTGATTTTTAGACAATTTTATTTTGGAAGAGATTAGATCTTCCTGGTCAAGAATAAAGTAGCGTCCCATTAAGGCAGCAACGTTCTTTGTTTTTGGCTGATAGTAAACAGTAAATGTGTTATCGTGCTGTATAAGTTTACCATTTTCCATCACTGCAGTTTCATCAGCATAACGCAGTGCTTCTTCAGGCTGGTGAGTTACTAAAATAACGGCAGCGTTTTCTTTTTTTATCTGCTGGCGTATATAAGTGAAAATTTTATCACGTAGTGGCAGATCCAGGTTACTAAAAGGTTCATCCAGTAATAATACTTTTGGGAACTCCGCTAAGGATCGCGCAATAGCCACCCGTTGTTTTTGCCCAGAAGATAATGTAATGGCCTTAAGATTTTTGTACGCCGTTAAGTCAAGTAAACGTAACAATTGGTTTGCCCGTTTTTGTTTGTACTCATCGGTATAACCTGCCAGTTTATCCTTGATGTTTTCTTCTACAGTGTGGTTATCCAGTACATAAAAATCCTGACTCACAAAACGCATGTCATCATGCCCGGGGATTAAATTATAGGCCGGTCCTGTCACTAATTTATTACCTATGGTGATTTGTCCCTCATGCAGATCTTCCAAACCATAAATGCATTTCAGTAGGGTTGTTTTACCACTCCCACTTTTTCCAATAATGGCCAAAATCTTGCCAGGCTCCGCTTTTAGGGAAACAGCATTGATGCCTTTAAACTGAGTGGAATTGGGATAATTGAATGATATTTTACTGACAGATAAAATAACTTTACTTATTATAAAATCCGTTAGTGAACAATTGGACAAATGTTTTTTCTTTGTATTTTTTTCCGTCTATGCCGGTAGCATTTAAAACACAAAAGTAAACACCGTCCGTGCAAGGCTCACCGCTTGTAGTACGCCCGTCCCAAAAACCATTAAGGCGTGCAGTTTCAAAAATAACATTACCGTAGCGGTTAAAGATGCTGTAGTTTAACTCAGTGATTTCGTCCAGGTACGGCCTGAATAAATCATTGATACTATCAAAATTTGGAGTGAATACGTTAGGCAAAACAATATTGGAAATAGAATCATTTGTGTCATATATTATGACAGTTTGGGCTTTTGAGTTATGAAGGCATAACACTAAGCCCATTCCAACCAATATGTATTTTAAACGATTCACTTATTAAATTTACAACATTAAATTCTATTCAGGAAATCCAAAGTATTCACATTATCAGCAAAATCAAAAACGGTTGGTTCCTGACTGTTGCCTAATGCAATTGTTTTGATTCCTGTTATTTCAAAATTAGTAACAATACATTGTAATTTTGGGAGTAGTGGACTTATCTTTTCAACAAGCTGTTCTTCATTAGTATAAGTTTCGTAAAAAAGAACCGATGTGGGCGCATGCAAATCTGAACTTTCTTTAATCATAAAAAAGTTATTATCTAAAAAAGGAACCAGGTCCAGTAAATAGATGGCGCGGTTGTATTCGTAATTATTATTGTACTTTTTATTATCTATCACATATTTAAAATCATACAAGGCTTCAAATAAACCGTCAAATATGTAACCTTCGGGTACATATATTTTATTGACATTTCTGCAACCCA
>JANPOX010000405.1:0-2936 GCA_031428235.1 Bacteroidia bacterium
GAAGATAGAAAGAAAAGAAAAAACTCTTTGGTAAGGAAAAAGAAGGATCAATTTCACCTGATGTTACCAAAAAGGAAAAGAAAACATTCGGACAAAAAATAAAATCTATTTTTAAACGTAAGCCTAAAAATAAAGAAGAAAAAAAGACCTCTAAAAAAACAGCCATTACTACCTAATGATTGAGATAAAGCTGAAGGGTGGTGCCTTGTATGTGGCAGTTATTATCTCTATCTTAATCTCTATTATTTTAAGCTTATTTATTGTTGTTGCATATTTCAACATCCAGTCAGTTCAATCACAAAATTCCTTCATGCAATTACATTTAAGCATGGAGAGTGGTTTCGAAATAGCTCAATCTGATTTCTACAATACTAACTCCGGTACTTCCTGGCAAAAAATGCCTTATAATAATGACTCCATCATGGTAAAAAAAATGGCTTGGGGCTGTTTTACTTTGGTGGATGTAAAAGCAAAGAACGTACATTTCAGAATTCATAAAACCGGTTTATTTGGCACAGCTTCTTCAAAGGATACAGCACTAATGGTTGCTGAACAAAACAGGCCAATCGGACTTGCTGGCAAAATAAAATTCAGAGCGTCTTGCTATTTACCAAAGGTTGGGGTCAAATCTGCGTACATTGAAGGTACCAGCTTTTCGGATCTTAATTCTTTGAGGCCATATATCAAACAGGCACCAGCCTATATTCCTGAAATAGATGAAAATTACTTAAAGAACATCGAACAGACTCAATCACAATTAAATCCATATACTGATAGCCTGATCACCTTTATCCCGGAAGTAATGAACCAATCCTTTCAACAAAAAACAGCTGTAATTCAACTTGGTTCTATTAATTTAAATTCCTATGTGCTTTCTAATAACATCAAAATTATTGCATCCGACCTGATTACAGTTGAGAATACCTGCCAGCTTAATAATGTACTGCTGATCGCTAGAAAAGTGATTTTTAAAAAAGGCTTTAAAGGAACAGTTCATGTTATTGCAAAAGATTCCATTTTTACCGAGGATGAATGCGAATTTAATTATCCCTCTTCTTTTTGTGTCTATTCCAATTCATCTGTATTAACTGCTAATCCTTTTGTGCGGGGAATTTTTTTTGGAATACAATGCAAATTTAAAGGTGGTTTATTGGCGGCCAACAATAAAGCACAATCATCACGGATGATGATCAAGCTGAATAAACAATTTGAATTGATAGGTAATATGTATAGCTTTGATTATGCAGATGCACAGGGCAACCTGTACGGTTCTGTATTTTGCCGTACTTTGTTACTGCAAACACCTTCCGGTGTTTACGAAAACCATTTACTGAATAGTTTAATAGATCCAAAAACCTATGGAACAAATTTAACGGTTCCAAATTGGTTTACTCACAAAACTCAACGTTCAACATGTGCGCAATGGTTCTAACTAAAAAATACAATGGCAATACTTTGCCGGAGGTTTTAATAGCTATTGTAATCATCTCCTTCACCTCTGCATTGGGTGTGAGTATTTATATCAACATCCAGGAAAACACGCAGCCCTTTATGAAATTAAAAGCCAATGAAATTGCAAGGCATTGCATGGTAGAGAGTGAACAAACTCATGATTATTTTGACAAGAACTTTAAAGAAGAAGAATTTACCGTCAAAAAAACATCTACTGCCTCTGAGGCATATCCGGATTGTGTGGTCTTAAAAATATCTGTATCAAGCAAGGCGGAAAAGAAAATATGTGAAATTCAAAAACTGGTGCATGCGAATTAAACACAAGATAAAAGCTTTTACAATGATCGAATTGTTGATCACAATGACGCTTACCGGTATACTCGTAGTATTTGCTTTTATGGGCTTCAATCAAATTCAACAATTGTTTATTAATTACACGGTTCAAAGTGAATTCATTTCAGACTGCAACCAATTGAACAAAGTCCTTTTTATTATGGCCGACCGGTCTCCAACCATTGAAAAAACTGGAGAACATACGATTGTTTTTAAAAGTGATTCAAATTTGGTTGAACTTGAATTGACTGAAAAAGAAATGCTATTAAAATTCAAATCCCATACTGACACCTTTAACCTGAAATCCCAAAAACCGCAATTTGATTTTCTGAAAACAGGAAACGGATCAGCCTCATCTTTAATTCGAAATTTTGAATGCGAGATCCTTTTCCAAACTCAAAAATTTCGTGTATCTTTCCATAAAGAATACGACGCCAAAAGCACATTAAACGCCACTTTAGTTTTACTACCACCCAATGAGCAGTATTGATCTATCCAAATACAATCAAAAGACAGAGAAGAAAGAACCTGTGAACAGGGAGGTCGGAAATTCGATGGTCGAAAAGTTATCAGACACATTAAACAAGGATATTTCCCTGTTTGAAAAAAAATTCGGACAAACACAAAAAGAAGCTTTCTATTCGGAACTAGGTTTATTATTATCTTCCGGCATCGATATTAAAACAGCCCTCGAAATTATTGAAGACCAACTCAAGGTTAAAAAACACAAAGCCATTCTTTCCCAGATCAAAGACGATATCATTTCGGGCCAAGGTGTTTGGGAGGCCATTCATAAGCATCCTAAAACATTTTCGGTTTACGAATACCAGAGCATTAAGATTGGTGAAGAATCAGGAAAATTACCTGAAGTGTTAATCGAACTTGGTAAATTTTATACCAGTGCTATTAAATTAAGAAGGCAAGTTATAAGTACCCTCACCTACCCTGTCGTTGTTCTAACGATGAGCGTTTTGATCGTACAGTTTATGTTATCCTTTGTTGTACCCATGTTCACTGATATTTTTAAACATACTGGTGCCGAACTACCAATGACAACTCAATTGTTGATCAAGGTAAGTGCAAAATCGGGACTTATTTTTTACAGTTTGATCATACTGGTTGTTGCAGGATTTATTTTTCATAAAACACAA
>JANPOX010000406.1:0-4054 GCA_031428235.1 Bacteroidia bacterium
TGTATGCGGTGATCATGCTCTCCATCATTTGGGTAGCAATAATAACAGGTTTAGAAGCGGCGATACATTTATTGACGATCATTTTTTGTAATAACGGTACTTGCTCCATTGGCATTTCAACCCCTAAATCTCCACGTGCCACCATCACACCGTCTGTTACTTCAATAATTTTATCAATTTCTTTAATGGCTTCCGGCTTCTCAATTTTAGCAATAACACGGGCATTTTTTTTCTTTGAACGAATAATTTCTTTAAGTTCAACGATATCCATCACGCTTCTTACGAAAGATAATCCAATCCATTCGAAATCATTTTCTAACGCAAAGTCCAAATCACGTAAATCTTTTAAGGTTAAGCAGGGTAATGAAATTTTTGTGTTAGGAAGATTGACTCCTTTTTTAGAAGACAATACTCCGCCCGCAATGATAATAGCACGAACTTCATCTTTACGATTCGTTTCAATCACCTTTAACGTTATTTTCCCATCATCTATTAAGACTAACTCTCCGGCTGCAACATCCTGTGGAAATTGTGGATAGGTAATAAAAATTCGCTCCGCTGTTCCCTCCGCTTCTTTTGTGGTGATGACTATCTCATTACCATTGATCAGGTCAACCGCGTTATCTTTTACTTTTCCAATACGCAATTTTGGGCCTTGTAAATCGCCGAGAATGCCAACGTGGCGGTTTAATTTTTTATTTAAGATCCGAATATTATCAATAACATGTTTAATAGGTTCGTAATCGCCATGTGAAAAATTGATCCTGCAAATATCTAAGCCGGCATTAAATAATTCCTCCAGCACCACAATGTTTTCGGTTGAGGGACCCATTGTGGCAACAATTTTTGTTTTATTATAATTAAAGTTCATAGTGTGAAATTGGTATACGAATGTAATAATTTCAGAACAAAATGACATTATTAAATCATTATCTATTTTAGTACTTTAGCGGTTTTATTGAATATGCCTAATAAACTTGAAAAATTTGCAGAATTAAAGACTTTTACAAACACTTTTTCTTTTCATCATTTAGATTTTCCGGAAGGATTTTCAAAAAAAGGAAAGTGGCATAGCGAAGTATTTAAAAACGAAAATCCGATTGTAGTTGAACTTGGCTGCGGCCGAGGTGAATATACCATTGGCCTTTCAGAAAACAATACTTCTAAAAATTTTATTGGTGTGGATATAAAAGGAAACCGTATTTGGACAGGTGCAAAATATGCCACTGACAAGCAACTGGATCACGTTGCTTTTTTAAGGACGCGTATTGATTTTATTGATCATTGTTTTGCGGAAAATGAGGTTTCTGAGATTTGGATCACATTTCCTGATCCACAACCACAAAAAACCAGGTCGCGCAAACGCTTAACCAATCCTGATTTCTTTTTAAACCGCTACAAAAAAATATTAAAAAAAGGTGGTCTGGTTCATTTAAAAACCGACAGTACTTTTTTTTATGAATACACGATGGGCGTGATCAAAGACCAAAATCTGCCGTTGATATTTGCAACAGATGATTTATATAATAATTGTCCGGAAGGAAGGGAAGAATTAACCAATATCAAAACCTATTACGAAGGCTTATTCACGGCAAAAGGAGAGGACATCAAATATTGTTGTTTTCAGTTAAGCTAAAATGTTCTCAAAAAACTTCCACACAAAACTATTTTTATAATAAACTACTTTAAAAAATTTAAACTTAACCCATGCTATCACTTTTTATAAATTGGAATCCCAGTCCTGAAATTTTCACCATTCCGGGTATTGACTGGCCTGTTCGTTGGTATGGATTATCATGGGCTCTGGCGTTTATTGGTTGCCATTTTTTTATGAACCGAATTTTTAAAGCAGAAGGCCGGACAGAAAAACAACTGGATACTTTAACGCTTTACATTGTTATTGCAACAGTACTAGGTGCACGAATTGGCCATTGTTTATTTTATGATTTCCCTTATTATTCCACCCACCCTTTGGATATTTTAAAAGTATACGAAGGTGGTTTAGCAAGCCACGGAGGTGGAATTGGAATTCTGATTGGTATGTGGCTTTACTGTAAAAAAACCAAAGAAAACTGGGTCTGGTTATTTGATCGTTTAATCGTGGTGGTTCCTTTTGCCTCTTTTATGATTCGTTTTGGTAATTTGATGAACTCTGAAATTGTTGGACGCTCAACAGATGTTCCCTGGGCATTTGTGTTTCACCAGGTTGATGAATTACCAAGACACCCAACACAACTTTATGAAGCTATTTTCTATGTCTTTTTGTTTGTTATCTTTTATTGGTTATGGAATAACAAAAGAAACGATTTCGGAAAAGGCTTTATGTTTGGCTTGTTCTGCGTACTCATGTTTAGTTTCCGTTTTTTAATGGAGTTTTTAAAAGAAAATCAGGAAAGTTTCGAAGATGCATTACCCATTAATATGGGTCAGATTTTAAGTATTCCGTTTATATTAGTTGGTATCTATATGATTTACCGTTCCAAAAAAGAAACCACTCACATCAATCCAACAAATACTATTCGAAACACTAACTAATTATGGCTTTACCAAGCGTATTTGATCCTAAAACAACAGAAGAAACATTCCGTCGTTTGGAAAAATTAAATTACATGTCAAAGCCACAATGGGGTAAAATGAATGCGGCACAAATGCTGGCGCACTTAAATGTGACCTATAACCTGACTTACGGTAAAACCATATCCAATCCCGGTTTCTTTAAAAAACTTATACTCAAACTATTTATAAAAAGAATTGTTACGAGTGAAAAGCCCTACACACAAAATTCGCCCTCGGGGGCCGATTTTATTATTACAGGCGATCGTGATTTCGAGAAGGAAAAATCTTTTTTTATAGACTACGTGAAAAAAACAGAGGCTCATGGCGCTCATTATTTTGAAGGAAAAGAAAGTTCCTCATTTGGGGTAATGACGGCAAAAGAATGGAGCGCTCAATTTTATAAACACATCGATCATCATTTTAGACAATTTAGTGTTTAATGCTTTTGGCATGATCTGATATTTAATAATCGTCTTTAAATTTGTGTTTAAAACTCCGTTCAAGGTTTTAACGGATTTTCGCTTTTCACACTTTATTTATTAATTATCTTTACATAAAGCACATTTGCTGTGCTTATTATATTTATGGCAAAAGGAAAAAAGAAACAACCAAAACGCTATCTGTTCGAAGAAGTATTAGCGTTTTTAAATCACAACAGCGAAAAATCGTTTAACTACAAACAATTGGGTTCGGCGATGGAAATTGATAATGAAGGCGACCGGTTTGCATTATTGGAAACGTTGGAAGAACTAAAACATCAAGGCTTTGTTTTTGAAAAAGAAGTGGGAAAGTACCAGGCAAAAGAATCTAAAGTGTATGAAAGTGGTACTATTGACTTTACCACACAAGGAACTGCATTCGTTATTATGTCACCTGAACTTCCGGATGTATTTATTCCCTTTCGAAAAACAAAAGATGCATTACAAGGAGATCTTGTAAAAATAAATGTACACCCTCAAAGAGGCAGGGAAAAACCGGAAGGAGAAGTGCTAGAGGTTATTCAGCGGAAAAAAACAAAATTTGTTGGTACCATACAAATCAATCCGAAATTTGCTTTTGTAGTGCCTGATTATACTAAAATTCATGTTGATTTTTTTATTCCCATTCATGATATCAATGGTGCAAAAAACGGACAAAAAGTTTTGGTTGAATTAACCGAATGGAAAAAAGGATCCGACAACCCAAATGGGAAAGTAATAGATGTTTTAGGAACAGCCGGTGAACATGAAACCGAAATCAATGCCATCATGGCTGAATTTGGTTTACCGATGGTGTTTGCGCCTGAAGTGGAAGCTGCCGCAAAAAAATTGGCCACTGATATTACACCAGAAGAAATTGCAAAGCGCAGAGATTTTAGAGGAATTACAACGTTTACGATTGATCCGGTTGACGCCAAAGATTTTGATGACGCTTTATCTTTACAAAAATTAGAAAACGGAAACTGGGAAGTTGGTGTTCACATCGCTGATGTCACTCATTATTTAAAACCTCATACCAT
>JANPOX010000407.1:0-3567 GCA_031428235.1 Bacteroidia bacterium
CAACTTTAACCTCAACATCCGATCTTACAGTAAACTTTTTTTCGATCGTATAAATAGAACCCTTTAAACTTTTCGCCCTCCACTCTATTCTATAATTACCGGGCTGCAAATAATAAGTCTGTGACGTGGTTGTATTCAAATTACACACCCACTCCAGTTTTTTAGTGTCCTTTAAAATACATCCATCTCCGTTATCCAACGCTTTAACCGTTAACATTCCCGCATTGGGTAATTCAATCAATTTGGTTTGAGATTGCGCAACAGTTACTGCATTTATATAAGTTCTTGGAAGCGTTAATATCTCAAGGTCATAATTACCTACAATATATTTTTCAATCGTATTCATTTGTTGCACGTTCAGAGTTTGCATATTGCTGTTTGATTTGCGGACAATACTTTTTATCTTTTCATTAAAATTATAAACTCCCAATGGACGTCTTAATTCTATAAATCCCTGCGGTGCGTCAATAGGAATGATTGTATGTTTTCCCTGTGATAATTTAATTTCCTTACTTTCTGTTTGAGGAATGGTATGGGCAATTACTTTGTAGGTTGGAAAATCGTCTAAATATAAAGTATCAGGGTTGTTTTTTTGATTTAAGGTATGCATGTAATTATAAACATAACTTCCGGTGGCTGTATTATAAAAAGTCATGTTCACATTTGTTTCAGTGGGTAAAGATTTTGAATCCAATAAATTGACCTGGGCAGTTGTTTTATTTAATTTTTGTTTAGAGATGATCGAACTAATATCCTTCACTAGATTTGCATTATCAAAATCATAATAATCTCCCACACACTCAAATGTTTTAATTTGTTCTGGCGATAAACCTATCCCAATAATAAATGGTTTAAAAACAATCCCCTTTTCCATTAGTTTCTGACGTGCTTTACAAGGATCGCCTTCGCACTCCTCTATCCCATCAGTAATTAAAATAATCATGTTCACGGCTTTTGTGTCCGGAAAATCATTAGCCGATTCTGTTAGGGAATGTTCAATAGGTGTTATCCCTGTTGGTTTTGCTTCAGCTACTTTACTTTTTATCAGAGCGATATTATTTTTACCAAAAGGTACAACCAGTTTAGAATCCTTGCAATCTCCCGGAGGGTATTTAACGGTATGACCGTACATGCGCAAAGCAAACTGGATATTTTTTTGCTTATTTAAACTATCGAGGAATTTATAAAACAACTCTTTGGCACCCTTCATCCGTGTAGTGCTTTTGTGTTCTGCCTTCATGCTTTTACTGGCATCAAAAACAAATAAGACTCTGGTGATAGAAGGTTCAGTTTTTTTTACCTGTGCCCGAACAATAACTGAACAACAAATGATAAAACAAAAAAGTATATTGCGATGGACCTTCATTTAATATATAATTCCAAATTTAAAGGAGGATACACTTGTATCTGGATAGAAAAAAGAAACTTATTAAAAATGAAATGCTAAGAAGACCTGTTATTACCTTATAATAGTTAAATGGCCTGTTAACTGAATATATTCTCCGCGGGCGTTTTTATATTCAATGAGGTATACATAAACTTCGTCTGTTGCGGCGTCGCCCGTCCAGCCTTCAGTATCACTATGCGTTTCAAATACCTTGTCTCCCCAACGGTTAAATACCATGACTTTATAATCTGTTTTTTCAACGTATTGAGCTATTGGCAACCATACACTATTTTGTCCTTTTGGTGCAAAAGCATTGGGAACAAATACATTCACTTCTACATAAGCATCAGCTGGATTGGATTTTGCCTTATCATTAAATCCGTAAATATTTCCGGGTCCTTCAACTGCTTCTACATAATAAGAAAATTTACCCTGATCACTTACAAAATCCTGAACATCATCTACAAACATCCGGGTATTAAAAGAAACATTAGTAAAAGGTGTTGGGTCAAAGACACCATTAACAGCCCTATAAATATTATAAGAGCCTATCCCACCCGACCAGCTGGAATAGTTATCCCATGTTAATGTGTTGTAGAAAATATTTTCATTATCATTGCTTACATGCAAAACAATTGATTTTGAAATATTACTCATCACTCCCGGATTATCACAATTATCAGCTACGATCACTTTATAGAAATAATTTTTTTCAGAAGTGTTTACTTCAACATCAGTATAAGTATAAGGCGATATGGTGGATGAAACAGTTGCAATTTTTGTGAAACTAACTCCATCCTCAGATTTATAAATAGTACACCCCTTAAACGCTTTCGATGTATCAACTGAATAGGTTACCTCCATTTGTTTGCTGGAGGTGTTAACGCTCACCGAATTAATATATACATAAGAAGGTCCAGGTAATCCACCTGCAGTGAGGCAAGAAATGTTAGACCTTGCACTAATTAATAAATCTGTATTCCTAACTCTCACAAAATAACAATATTGATCACCGGGGTTTAAGGCAGGATGAGAAAAAGAGGTATTAGAAGTGGAACCTACCACAACTGCAACAGATCCGTTTATTGAACAATAAATATCATACCGTAAAACACCTTTAGGCAAATTGCTGTATGCCGTCCAACTTAAAGCAGCTGTTCTCGAACACAGGTCATAAGTACTTGTCAAAAACATAGTATTGTGAGTCAAACTGGGAATACTGTAATTACCACAGCTATCAATGGCAGCGATGCAATATCCTTCTGAGGCTGATGCAGCTGATGATGAAGTATATGTAAAAGATGTATTATTATATCCGTAAATAGTATCTATTGCTATCAAGAAACCACCGCTTGATTCATAAACAATATAAGCAGTAACATCTGTAGATGACGAAGCGGGCCAGCCCAACACAGATTCTCCGTTGCTATTCACAGAAACAGAATCCAAAATCAATTTATTGGGTGCCTGAATATTATAACAAGTATCGCCCATAACATTTGAAACAGAAACACAACCTGAACCATCAGAAATTTCTACCTTATAATTATAAAAGATTTTGCAGATCACGACCGTGTCCTTGTAATTTAATTTATTCCCTGTGTATATTGTGGTCCATGTTCCCACAGGAGCTTCTCTTGAAAGTGTATAAGTTGCGGAAGAACTTGGGAGTATAGGAGTGTGGATCGCATTCCAGTTTAAACTAACAACTCCATTACCGGGATTACTTAAATTCACAAAGATGGATCTTAGTGTATCAGAAGCCACTGAAGTATTAGTACCGCTAACTGTGGTCACATAATAATATTGTGATTGAAGATCAGCATTAGTAGGACTTTGGGTATAGGAAGATTGAGTATAGGTATTCACTGTTCCAATCATTACAAAGGGGCCGGTTAGAGTTGGTGATGACCAAACCTGATATTGACTGAATAGATTGGAAGGATCTGATGGTATGATCCATGATAATACAGCGCTACTAGGCGAAGTTACAGCGATACATCTTAATTCGGGAGCAGCAACCTGAGCTTTTATCCCGGAAAAAAGACCAGTGTTTAAAAATAATAAAAAATATAAGAGTGCCTTTTTCAAAAAATACTAACTAATTTATTGTTAATCAACTACAAAGAAACGAAAAACCCTTTGTTTTAGTATGTAAAAAAAGTTTAAATTATTAAAAC
>JANPOX010000408.1:0-1597 GCA_031428235.1 Bacteroidia bacterium
TTATAATAATGACAGGATAAAACTCAATCTAAACGGAATGAGCCCGATACAATATCGAGCTCATTATTATCAAAATTAATTTTTAAATTTGTCTAAACTTCTGGGTTCAGTCTAAATGGCAGAAGCTTTTTTTATGTTTTAAATTTTCATTAAAGTCAGGAAATATTATCTTTGGTAGAATTAATTCATTTGCTGCTATGAACAAATTATTTTATATCCTTTTCTCAATTCTTTTTTTTGCTAATGGCTTATCCTCTCAGACTGCTAAAAAATTTAAAAAACAAGCAGATACTTATTTAAAGGAGAAAAATTATTTAGGAGCAATTGAAGAATATTCAAAAGCAAATGATTTAGAACCAAATAATTATGACGTTCTATTTAATCGGGGACTTTGCTATGAAAATATTAAGGAGCCACAAAAAGCCATTGATGATTTCTTAGCCTGCAATAAACTGGAAGTCAAAGAAAAAGAAGTGTATTTAAAAATCGGTTCATTGTACATGAGTATGAACAATTACGAAAGCGCCATAAAAACCTTTGATCAGCTATTGGTGATTGATAAAGGAAATATTGAAGGGCTTCAAAAATCGGCCTTATCTCACCTTAAATTAAATCAATATGACCTTGCTATTACTAAAGCCGATGTTGCTATAGCAGAAGAACCAAGGGCAGACGGAAAAACCTCTGAAATATCTCACTATTACAGGGCTATTGCAAAAGACAGTTTAAAGGATTATATTTCTGCCATTCAATCCTATAAAAAAGCCATTACTACTTTTAAGAACCAGGCAAGAGCAAAAACATTTTACAAACCTTATTACCTTAACCTCGGAACCGTTTTATACAAAACGAAACAGTATGAAGAATCCATTGAAAATTATGATATCGCAATCATAAATGATGAAAGGGATACTGTTCTTCCTAAAAACTACGTAGCCCATTATTTACGCAGTTTTCCTTATTTAGGAAAAGCGGATTATAAAGCAGCCTTTAATGATTTGAATAAAGCTGTTTACCTTGAACCAAAAGAAGGTATTCTCTTTTACCAGCGTGGAATTGTATTGATGAAAACATTCCAGTTCAACAGCGCCTTAAGTGATTTCACAAAAGCACTTCTTTTAGATGAAAAAATTGCTATGGCTCATTTCTTAAAAGCTCAATGTTTATTAGAACTCGGTAATTTTAAAGAAGCAATTAGTGAGTCAAAAATATTTTTAAAACGCTCACCAAATCATATTCAAGCTTTGGCCTTATTGAAAGACGCAGAAGAAAAATATTATAATGCAAACCGTGAAAGTGATCCCCCAATCATTAAATGGTATTATCCTTTCGTTGACCAGAATAATTTTATTAACGTGTATAATAATCAGGTAAATGCAGTACTTGAAGGAGAAGTCGGCGATAAAAGCCTTATTAAATCAATGAGTCAATGGCCGTAACCTACCCTTCAATTCTGAAGAAATAAATCCCCAGTTTAAATTTAAAATCCCAACTGATAATTTAAAAAAGATCGATCTTATTGTGACCGATATTTATAACAACACTTCTTCCAAATCAGTGAAAGTAGGAAAAATCGTGAGCGATACCCGTTTGATTG
>JANPOX010000409.1:0-5526 GCA_031428235.1 Bacteroidia bacterium
CAGGAACTGAACAAGCACATCTAACAATTTGTGACTTCAGATTAAAACGTTCATCTTGTGGCAAATCTCCAACATACTCATAACATAAATCCACTAAATCAATTAATCTCTGCCAAATCTTTAAATCTTTATAATTATGAGCCATAAATTTATATTAAAACCATCTTTAATCTTAATACTTACTTTTCACTTTTCGTGATAAATCTTTAATCTTACTACTTACTTCTTCAATACTTTAAACGCATTCCCCAATAAGCGTCCCGCTCGTGCAACTCGTAATCAATACATTCACATAATCGCCTTTTTTTAAATTTCCTTTCGGAAAAACTACGACTGTGTTTTGTGTATTTCGTCCGCTCATCATCTCGGCTGATTTCTTAGAAACGTTTTCTACTAATACTTTATATACTTTTCCAAGTCCTTGTTTGGTTCTGATTTCGCTATGCTTTCTTTGCATATCCACGATTTCTGTTAAACGACGACTTTTTACTTCAGCCGGAACATCATCTTCATACTTACGCTCTGCCAGTGTTTTAGGTCGTTCGCTGTAAGAAAACATATAAGCAAATTCGTATTGAACAGATTCCATTAATGATAAAGTATCTCTATGCTGCTCTTCGGTTTCTCCACAAAATCCTGTAATGATATCTGCACTGATTCCAGCATCCGGCATAATGCGACGAATGGCGGCAATTCGATTCAGGTACCATTCACGGGTATAACCACGGTTCATTTTTTCCAAAACATCACTATTTCCGCTTTGTACTGGCAAATGCACGTACTTACAAATATTTTCATACTTCGCCATCATGTGTAATACATCATCTCCCATATCTTTTGGGTGAGAAGTTGAATAACGCACGCGAAGGTCAGGATGAATCAATGCCACCATTTCCAATAATTCAGCAAAGGTGGTTGAGTTTGCTCTTTGTTCTTCGGTTAAAGATTCTTTTTTCAGGCCTCCCCCACTCCATAAATAGGAATTTACATTTTGACCTAATAAAGTTACTTCCCTGTATCCATTATCAAAAGCATCTTTTGCTTCACGGACAATGGTTTCCGGTTCACGGCTTCTTTCGCGCCCTCTTGTAAAAGGGACTACACAGAAACTGCACATGTTATCACATCCACGCATGATACTCACAAAAGCGCTTACTCCGTTATGATCCAAACGAACCGGAGAAATATCGGCGTAAGTTTCTTCTTTACTTAAAATCACATTAATAGCCTGTTGTCCACCTTCCGCAACTGCAATTAAATTTGGCAAATCACGGTAAGCATCAGGGCCAACAACCATGTCAACCAATTTTTCCTGTTCCAAAAACTGGTGCTTTAAACGTTCGGCCATACAGCCTAAAACACCTATTAATAAATTTTTATTGGTCTTTTTTACTTTTTTGTAATCGTATAAACGCTGGCGCACACGTGATTCCGCGTTTTCGCGAATAGCACATGTATTTACAAAAATCAGGTCTGCTTCCTTATAATCAGTCGTTGTAGTGTATCCTTTATCTATTAAAATAGAAGCCACGATTTCGCTATCAGCAAAATTCATCTGGCAGCCATAGCTTTCCAAAAAGAGTTTTTTTCCTCCTTTGTTTTCAGTCTCAATTAGTAATGCTTCACCTTGTTTGGATTCGTCAATAATTTTATTCTCCATGTAGTTCAATAAAAAAGCCAAAGATAAGTCTTTGTTATGACATTTTGACACGTTGCCCGTTTTTTACGATCTAAATTCAACATTTTTTTATAGCAACTTAAACTACTAATTATCAATAGTTTAAACAAATAAAAATAAGCGAATCAACCATTAAATTATGGTCACTACAAATAAAAATTAGGTTTATTCGGATTAAATTTTTTTCCTTTGCAAACTTTTGAAGCATTCAATACATGAAAAACAGGACAAAAAAATTGTGTTTTTTAAAAATTTTTGATCTTTAAAAGCGAACTTTTAATATACATATATATACATGGCAAAAAATCTGGTTATTGTCGAGTCCCCCGCAAAAGCGAAAACTATTGAAGGGTTTTTAGGTAAAGATTTTACAGTTAAATCCAGCTTTGGTCATATCAGGGACCTGGTTAAGAAAGGTTTTGGAGTTGATATTGAAAATAATTTTACACCTACATATGAAGTTCAGCCCGATAAAGAGAAAATAATCGCTGAATTAAGGAAATTATCAAAAGGAGCAGATATGGTATGGCTCGCTTCCGATGAGGATCGTGAGGGAGAAGCAATCAGCTGGCATTTATATGAAACTTTAGGTTTAACTAAAGCAAACACAAAACGCATTGTTTTTCACGAGATTACAAAGCCGGCTATTTTAAAAGCCATTGATAATCCCCGTGAAATTGATATTAATTTAGTAAACGCACAACAAGCCCGTCGTGTTTTAGATCGTTTGGTTGGTTTTGAATTGTCTCCGATTTTATGGCGCAAAGTTCGTCCGAGCTTATCGGCAGGACGTGTACAATCCGTTGCAGTTAGATTAATCGTAGAACGCGAAAGAGAAATTCAAAAATTTACATCTACTTCTGCTTATAAGGTATCAGCTTTATTTAAAGTTGGTACAGGAATTTTAAAAGCTGAATTAGATAAGCGTTACACTACTGAAGCGGAGGCGCAGGCTTTTTTAGAAAAATGCAAAGTTACTTCTTATACTATTGAAAGTTTAGAAACGAAACCTGCAAAACGTTCTCCTGCAGCACCTTTTACAACTTCTACTCTTCAACAGGAAGCTGCACGTAAATTAGGTTTTTCGGTTGCTCAAACCATGCAGGTGGCACAACGGTTATACGAAGCCGGTCGCATTACCTACATGAGAACCGATTCCGTAAATTTATCAGATACAGCCATGGATCAGGCTAATAAAGCCATTAATGAAAACTACGGGGCTAAATATTACAATCCCCGTAAATATAAAACCAAGAGCAAAGGAGCACAGGAAGCGCATGAGGCTATTCGTCCTACTTATATTGACCGCACCGTAATTGACGGAGAACGCAATGAACAGCGCTTGTATGAACTGATCTGGAAACGTACCATCGCTTCTCAAATGAGTGATGCCGAACTGGAAAAAACAACGGCGAAAGTTAATGTAAGTGGTGCATCTGAATTATTTGTTGCGCAAGGTGAAGTATTAAAGTTTGACGGTTTCTTAAAAGTTTACATGGAAAGTTCAGATGATGAAGAATCTGACGAAGATAATTCATCCATGTTGCCGCCAATGAAAGTGGGCGAAAAATTAGAGAGCCAGGAAATTTCTGCTACACAAAGATTTACTCATCATCCGGCACGTTATACTGAAGCAAGTTTGGTTAAAAAATTAGAAGAACTAGGAATTGGCCGTCCATCTACTTACGCGCCTACAATTAGTACGGTTCAAAAACGTAATTATGTGGAGAAGACTGATAAAGAAGGGTCTCCAAGGCAATATGTGCAATTGACTTTAGTTAAACAAAATTTAATTAAAGATATCAAAACAGAAAATACAGGTGCTGAAAAATCAAAATTATTTCCAACCGATATTGGTATGGTAGTAAATGATTTTTTATTAAAATATTTCCCAACGATTTTAGATTTTAATTTCACAGCTAAAGTGGAAGAAGAATTTGATGAAATTGCAGATGGTAATTTAGACTGGCAAAAAATGCTAAAGGAGTTTTATGTTCCTTTTCATAAAACTGTAGAAACGACTTCTGAAAACAGTGAGCGTGCCAGTGGTGAAAAAATATTAGGTACTGATCCTGTTTCCGGAAAACCTGTATCTGTGCGCGTTGGCCGTTTTGGCCCATTAGCTCAGATTGGAGAAACTATTGAAGGCTCTGAAGAAAAACCGAAATTTGCGAGTTTAAGAAGAACACAAAGTATTGAAACCATTACATTGGAAGAAGCTTTGGATCTTTTTAAATTACCTATGAATTTAGGAACCTATGAAGGAAAAGAAGTAGTCATTGGTGTTGGACGTTTTGGACCATATATTAAACTGGACGAAGCTTTTATTTCGATACCAAGAACCATTGATCCATTAACTATGGATATGGAAAAAGCCATAGAAATCATTAAAGAAAAAGAATTAGCTGATGCCCCGGTTGCTCATTACCAAGGTAAAGGAGTAACAAAAGGAAAAGGACGTTTCGGGCCATTTATTAAATATGAAGGCTTATTTATTAATGTACCAAGAGCTTACGATTTTGATAATTTATCTCAAA
The DNA here is from genome assembly GCA_031428235.1 of Bacteroidia bacterium. Classification (GTDB taxonomy): domain Bacteria; phylum Bacteroidota; class Bacteroidia; order B-17B0; family Aurantibacillaceae; genus UBA4416. Next base: position 4,216 of record JANPOX010000409.1, read on the forward strand.
AAGATATTGAAGAATTAATTGAGAAAAAATTAGACAAAGAAGCCAATCGTTACATACAAAACTGGCCGGAAGAAAAAATATCTGTTGAGAATGCACGTTGGGGCCCGCAAATTAAGTTTGGTAAATTAATGCTGAAATTAATTAAAAACGGTGGCGGAAAATTTACACCAGACGAATTAGCAGCATTAACTTTGGATGAAGTAAAAGCGATGATTTTAATTCAGGTTCCAAAAGCCTTTGATAAAAAAGGTTCTAAAAAAGCAGCTCCGAAAAAGGCTAAAGTTGTAAAACTAGCTACTGAAAAAGCTCCTGCAAAAAAAACAGCTGTAAAGAAAGCCGCCAGCAAAAAAGCAGCTCCGAAAAAAGTCACGGCTAAAAAAGCGCCGACAAAAAAACCAGCTGCTAAAAAATAAATAAGTAAGTTTTTTATAAATAAAAGCCATCAGTTAAAAATAACTGATGGCTTTTTACTTTGCCAATGTTTAATTGATATATTTACCAAAATATTTTTATGAAAAAAATACTGTTTATCCTTATTGCTTCTGCTACTTCTGCCTTTGCTCAAACTCTTTCATATAGTTTCAGTAATGAATTTGAAACTGTAAAAAAACACAGAGACAAAGGATTTTATAAATTCAGTAAGGATGAATATGCCGAGGTTTATCTGCAAAAAGATGAGGAAGATATGGTGTTTCAAATATTTGACAAAGACTTTAAAAATGTCAAAAAAACCGAAACTGCTGTCTTTCCGGAATTTGAAAAACACCCAACGGATGAAGGTTTTTTTAGTGTGAAAAATGATTTTTGCTGGTTCTATTCTACCTGGGATAGAAAAACTGAAACAGAACGTTTATTTGCGCTCCCGTTTGATAAAGATTTTTTAAAGTTTGATTCCAAAGGGATTAATCTTATTGAAACAGGCCGATTAGACCCAAGTTTTAAATACAGATTTAATTACTCTACCGATAGTACTAAAATGTTAGTGACGTACAGAGTAAAACCAAAAGAAAGAAGAGATAAATTAAATAAAGACATCATTGGCTTTAATTTGTTTGATAATAAAATGAAAAAGCTATATGCTGCCGAAATTGAAATGCCTTATTCTGAATATGATATGAATAACCTTGATTATGAAATAGATTCAAGGGGAAATATTTATATGCTTACAGAAGTAAAATTAAATAATTCATTGGATGGTGAAGTTGACAAAGAAAATAAGAACGCCTTGCGTTATGAATTGATCAGGGTAAACCAAAAAAATAATTCTTTACAAGCCATTAGAATAGGTTTAAACAATAAATACACCAGCAC
>JANPOX010000410.1:0-10653 GCA_031428235.1 Bacteroidia bacterium
TTCCTCTATTTTAAAAGTGAATGGTAAAATTGATGTTCCACCACAAAATATGGTCTCTGTAAGTGCGCCCTTGGGTGGATATTTAAAGTCAACTAAGTTGCTTGAAGGTGGCAATGACTTCGCCTTTTCTGATGTGCATACCTTCAAGCAACTTAGTTGACTTTAAATATCCACCCAAGGGCGCACTCACTGAGACCATATTTTGTGGTGGAACATCAATTTTACCATTCACTTTTAAAATAGAGGAAATTGATTTACGCTCAATTTTTCCCATTTCAATTTTCGAATTCTTTAATTGTTCTTTGGTCAATTCAACCAGGTTTTCACTCAACGGAATTTCTGTTGTGTTTTCTGTAGTTTTATTATTACAGGAAATTAAATTTAAAATGAAAATGGATAAGAAGATATATTTAGTCATAGTTTCTCTATTTTGTAATTAGGTAGTTCATTTGAATAACTGAGTGATTTAGATTTTTAATTGCCTCTGCGTAATCACTTTCAATACTGGCTGCGCTATTAATCAGCTGTATCCATTCCTGATAATTGATGGTACCCGTAATAAATTGTTTGTTAGCTGTTTTGGTAATGATGTCCGCATTTTTTAAGGCGGTAACTTCAAAATAGTTTACCGTTTTAATATTTAACTGATAGTGCTTAAAGGATTTTTGATATTCGATATTAAGTGATTGCAAACCTAACTGGTAATTATTTTCAGATATTAACTCAAGTGTCTTTGCAGAATTAATCCTGGCTTTTTGCGAACCGAAAAATAAGGGAAGACCCACTCCAATATGAACTGAACTAAAACGTGATGATTTTGAATACAATAGATTATCTGCACCCACACCTTGTATGCTTTGATTGTTGTATCCCAAAACAAGGTCAGGTAAAAGTTTTGACTTCTCTACTCTTGTATTTACTAGTGAAACTTGTTTTTGCTGCTGCAACATTTTTATTTGTGGATGAACACTTATTCCTGAAACATCGGCTGTACCGGAAAATTCCATTTTTAAAGATTCGCCCGCTGGCACAAAAACAGTAGAACTATTTAATAAAAGCTGAAACTGAAGCTGAACAATTTCAATTTCATTTTGTAATTCATTCACTTGAATTGTAATTTGTCCAATTTGAGTTTCAGCAGAAGCTCTTTCAATTATGTTACTTTCTCCTTTTATGAATTTGAGGTTTGCATTTTGTAAAAAGATAGAATAAATAGTATCATTCTTCAAAAGAATTTTTTGTTTCTGTTTTAAATATACTAAAGTAACATACGCTTCGCTCACCTGTTTTTTGAGTTCCGCTTCCTTTACAGCAACATTTAACAGATAATTTTTATAATTCTCCTGTTGAAGCAGGCGCTTCTTTGTATACACAGTTGGGAAATTTAAAGATTGGTTTATCCCAAACTTCGTATCATTAAAAATAGAGTTAATTTGTCCATATTCCCCTGTAAAGTTGGTTTGTGGAATATCCACAACTGTTGCGCGTAGCTTTTTTTGATAGTCGGCAATCAGTCTTTCATTTTTTACCATTAAGCTATTTTTTAAAGAGGAATCAATAGCTGCATTTAACGAAATAGGAACTTGTGCTCTTATTTGATGAAATGAAAAAAGTATCATTACAAGTAGAGTTGTTCCCATAGTTTTAGCACTATTTAAAAAAGATTTTTTCTCAAAAAGTAAATAAAGTGCTGGTAGTACAAAGAGAGTTAAAAATGTGGCAACTAATAATCCGCCAATAACCACTGTTGCCAACGGTCTCTGAACTTCAGCACCGGCCCCGTTACTTAATGCCATGGGAAGAAAACCAAGAGACGCCACTAGGGCAGTCATTAATACCGGGCGTAACCGGTGATTTGTACCCTGCAATACTATTTGTTTTAAATCCGTTTCTCCATCTTTCCTGATTCGGTTATACTCCGATATCAATACAATACCGTTTAGCACCGCTACCCCAAACAAAGCAATGAATCCAATGCCGGCACTAATGCTAAACGGCATGCCTCTTATGGCTAAAAAGAAAATACCTCCAATAGCTGAAAGCGGAATAGCAGAATAGATCAATAATCCCTGCCTAACAGATTTGAATGCAAAGTATAATAAAAAGAAAATAATTAACAATGCTACTGGCACTGCGATCATCAATCTTTTTTGCGCGGCTATTAAATTTTCAAAAGCGCCACCATAAGTTACATAATAACCTGAAGGCAATTTTACTTTTTCAACTTTAGCTTGTAGATCTTTCACAATACTTTGCACATCTCTTCCTTTCACGTTAAATCCAACTATGATTCTGCGTTTGGCATCATCTCTCTGAATTTGGTTTACGCTTTGTTGAATGGATACATCTGCTAAATTCTGCAGTGGGATTTGATTTCCTATTGGCGTTTCAATCAAAAGATTTCTAAGGTCTTCCACATCATGCCGATTTTCTCCTGCCAACCTTACCACTAGATCAAAACGTTTTTCATCTTCATATACAAGTCCGCTGCTTTGTCCTGCAAATGCAGCATTTATTATTTTGTTTATATCACGGATATTTAACCCGTACTGTGCTATGAGTTTACGATTGTAATGAATAATCAATTGTGGCAAACCTTCAATAGGCTCTACATAAATATCTTTTGCTCCGTTTATTTTTTCGGCAATATTTCCAAGTATTTTAGAATATCGGGCAAGTGTATCGAGGTTTTCTCCGAATATTTTACATACCACATCCTGTTTAGCTCCGGTCATTAACTCATTAAACCTCATGGCAACCGGATATTGAAAACTATAAGTTACCCCTGGAATATCTTTTAAGGCTTCACTCATTTTATCGGAAAGTTCATCCCATGTTTTTGCTGAAGTCCATTCCGATTTATCTTTTAAAATAATCATCATATCTGAGGCTTCCATCGGCATGGGGTCTGTTGGAATTTCGCCACTACCGGTTTTTCCAACTATTTTCTCTATTTCAGGAAATTTACTTTTTAAAATATGTGCTGATCTCATAATTGCTTCCGAAGAAACTGACAGATTGCTTCCTGCTAAAACTCTTGTTTCAACAGCAAAATCACCTTCCGGTAACGATGGAATAAACTCACCGCCTAACGTTGAGAATACTATTACTGATGCCACAAAAAGAGCAAGTGTGATGCTAATAATTGTTTTAGGAATTTTTAAAATTTTTGAGAGAGCATTATGATGAATACTTTCAAGAACTCCCATAATGCGGTCGGAAATATTTCTATTATTTAATACCTGTTTGTTAAGAAACAAAGAACTAACCATTGGAATATAAGTTAAGGATAGTACGAATGCTCCCAATAAAGCGAAAGCCACGGTTTGGGCCATGGGCTTAAACATTTTCCCTTCTATTCCTTCTAATGTAAATATCGGTAAATACACGGCCAAAATAATCAATTCACCAAAAACTGCTGCATTTCTCATGCGTGTAGAAGTTTTGTAAACAAGATCATCCATCTGTAATTGCGACAACTGTTTTTGTTTTGAAATGTGTAATTGAAACATACAGGCTTCCACAATAATTACTGCCCCATCTACAATCAACCCAAAATCAAGAGCACCAAGACTCATTAAATTGCCGCTCACTTTAAATATATTCATCATGATCACTGCAAATAGCATAGATAAAGGAATAACAGAGGCTACAATAATGGCGGCTCGTAAATTCCCTAGAAATAAAATTAATATAAGAATGACAATGATGGCACCTTCCAGTAAATTTATTGTTACGGTACTAATGGCACTGTTTACCATTTTAGTGCGATCAAGGAAAGGCTCAAGTTCTACACCTTCCGGTAATGTTTTTTGAATCTGAATTATTTTTTCTTTTACATCGCTTATTACCCTGCTGCTATTATCACCTTTAAGCATCATCACTACGGCTCCGGCAACTTCTCCTTCATCATTATAAGTAATAGCACCGTATCGTGTAGCGTTTCCTATCCTGACTTCCGCTACATCATTTATAAGTAAAGGTGTTCCGTTTGCTAAGTTCTTTACTACGGTATTTTTGATATCATCTATGTTTCCAATCAACCCTTCTGCCCGAATATATAAAACAGTGGATGCTTTTTCAATATATGCACCACCTGTGTTCTCATTGTTTTTTTCCAGAGCGGTAAAAACTTCATTGATAGTAATGTTGTAGGATTTAAGAAGAGAAGGATTGACAGCAATCTCATATTGTTTGACTCTGCCTCCAAAACTACTAACATCTGCCACGCCTTTTACACCAATCAATTGTCTTTTTACAACCCAATCCTGAATGGTACGTAATTCTGTTGCCGTGTATTTGGTTTCAAAGCCGGGCTTTGGCTTTAATACATATTGATATATTTCCCCTAGACCCGTTGTAACGGGTGCTAATATAGGTGAACCAATTCCCTGAGGTATTTGTCCAACCGCAATTTTTAAGCGTTCGGTTACCTGTTGCCTTGCCCAGTATATATCTACATCATCCTCAAACACAATGGTAATCAATGATAAACCGAAGCGTGAAAAGCTCCTTATTTCTTTTAAGCCGGGAATATTGCTATTAGCTTGTTCTATAGGAAAAGTAATCAGGCGCTCTACATCTGGTGCGCCTAAAGAAGGTGTAACAGTTATTACCTGAACCTGGTTATCTGTAATATCCGGCACGGCATCAATTGGCAACCTAGTGAGTTCAAAGCTTCCGTAACCAATAAGTGCAAGCACAAATAAACCAACTATCAATTTGTTCTTTATCGAGAACTCAATAATTTTATTAAGCATAATACTTTAATTATTTTTTTTTAAAAGAAAATGACATTCTTAAACAGAATGAAAATCAGGCGGAATGCCTATACTACTATGCAGGGAGGTGCCCTTAAACCTTTACTTGAAAGGTAATGCTGAACCAGAGGAATGCAATTATTAGAAAGAGGTAGAGTAGGAGGGGTGCATTCGAAGGCCTTGATCTTAAAAGTAAAATGCGCAATAAGTAAAACGGTTACAGCTGTGCTATAATGGTAGAGGGTTTCAGGTTGCGGATAAATGTCGGCAGAATTGACAGAATGCATATAATTTCCGAATTGGTGGGCTAAACCCTCATCACGATTACTATCCTCTTTATCTGCATCATGATGATGGTGACCTGAGGATTGTTCCATTTTATGATCATCATGATGGTGATGCGGAACAATGCTATGTGCCAATACTATTGTATAGGAAAAAAATAATAATGTTATAATTGAATATCTTTTTAGCATGACACATTCAAATATACTAAAATTTTGACATCCTATAAACTATAACGTTATTTTGCCATTTATAGGTACTGATTTGACCACAATTAGAACCCGGTTATTGGGACTCATTAATTTAACAAACCTTTTCATATGATTATATTAACACTAGGTTTTCTTCGTCTAATGGTTTTTGAGTTATATGATTCCTTTGTACCTTTATATATAACCAAAACTTTCTGTACATGAACACAACCTATTTTAACAAGTTAGATCTATCCGCAAAGTCTTTTTTAATTTATAAATTTGGAGAACTGGTGTCGTTTATACACTATTTTGGATTTAGAATCCATTTGGTAATTGTAAATGGAACTTATGTAGAGGTATATAAAAATATGTTTACGGATGAGATCGAAAAAATTGAATTATTACCTTACGAAAAGGAAAGATTTCATTTATATGCGGCTCCTGTGAATATTCAAGCGTTGTTCGCTTAATATTTTATGAAGCATAATTAAATTAAAATTTTTTTAAAAACAAAAAGAGGCCGCCCCGACAGCCTCTTTTTTTCTCTTTGGTTGGCTTCGAAAAGCTAACTAAGAGAATACCGAAAATTTAATTTAATACTTCTAAAAAAGTAAGGCTACTTATTAATTATGATGTCCTCAAGAACTAACTTTTGCTTTTTTTCTTTAATATCAAATTCTTTTATAACAGGGTTTTCGGTATCATTGCCTTTAACCCGGTATGCAGTGTCAACAGATAATGCATAAACCTTATAATGTCCTTTGTTTAAATATTTAAATTCATATGTGCCGTCAATAGAAGTGGTGATGGTGTTACCTATATTTGTTTCATTGCCGTAAACGATATAAACTTTTGTACCGGAAGAATATCCTTTAGAGATTAAATAATTAAATGTATTATCAAAATCATTTGCATACACTTTACCAATTACAGTAGCTTGTCCGCCCGGACCAGCCTTCTTTTTACAGGATGCTAAAACAACAATTAAAAAAAGTATCTGTAGGTAAATAAGTTTTGACTTCATAAAATTGTTTTTAGTTTATTATAAATTTATTAGTTACTGATTGTGTTTCTGACTCGCTTCTTACAAAATATACTCCCGTTTTATGATCTTCCAACTTAATCGTTAACATACTTTCGTTATTAATTTCTTTATTATATATTTCTATACCTAATACATCTGTCACCGTTACTTTTTTAGCTTTAAAATTGCTTAAATCCAAATTTATGCTTCCAGCACTCGGGTTCGGATACAGTGGTATAGTAGATGAATTGGCCAATTCTTGCAGGCCTACGGTTAAAGTACCGTTTGAATTTATTTTTAATAGGATAGCATCAAGTGTATTGGTTGTTGATTTGCCCACTGCTATATAACTGCCATCAGCGAGTTCCCTTACTGTATAACAATGTTCATTATTGCTTCCGCCATAGTGCCTTGTCCATGTCGTATCTCCTAAACTGTTTAATTTCAATATCCACATATCAGGATTTATCCATCCAAAACTTCGGCTAATAGCAGCTATTACATATCCGCCATCAGACGTTTTTTGTATCATTTTTGGCGAATCTTTTTTGTTACCACCGTAGGTTTTATCCCAAATGATAGTTCCGGTTGGTGAGGTTTTTACGATCCTTGTGTCGATATCACTCCCTGCATTACTGCTGTCTCTGATTACAAATGTAAAACTATCGTCACTATTAATAGTTAATGATATTCCTTCATCATTTTGTGCCCCACCAAAAGTTTTTGTCCAGGTAGTATCACCATTTGAATTCATTTTTACTAACCAGGCATCCCCGTTTCCTACACCATAACTAAATGTTTGTCCTAACATAATGTATCCTCCATCAGAGCATTGTTTTACGATACATCCATGATCATTAGCTGATCCTCCATATTTTTTATCCCAAATAACGGTACCCGCCGGATCAATTTTTACAAGATTGGCGTTTTGACCGGTTGTACTTGAACTATTGGAAGAGCCTACAATCATATAATTACCATCTGCTGTAGCAATAATGTCTCTTGCATAATCATTTCCAAATCCTCCATATGTTTTTAACCAGATTTGGTTACCGGAAGGATCTATTTTTTGAAGTAAGATATCTAAATCACCCCCGCCATAACTTTGGGAATAGCCTATTAAAAAGTAATTGCCATCATTGGTTTCAAGCATATGGTAAGGAAAATCAGGTTTACTGCCACCGTATGTTTTTGTCCAGAGTTGATTTCCAAGCGCATCTGTTTTTATGATCATTAAATCACAATCATATAAAAGACTTGTATTCGTATAACCTACTATCAAGTAGCCACCATCAGGTGTGGGTAATACATCTTGCCCTTCCTGGTCTAAAGCCATGGGATAGGTTTTTTGAAAATAGGATTGCGATTGGCAAACCATGAAGGACATAAAAAGTGAAATTGTGAGAATAAATTTTGTCTTCATAGCATTTTTGTTGTAAATGTATATCCGAAATAAAATTCTGATTAAAATGTTCGTTTAAAGTGATGGAAATTATGTTTAAAACACTTAAATAATCGCTAACCTAAAAATTGTGATATGGATTAGCTCTTTTATAGTTGTTATTTTTTTTGTTTAATAATAGTGTGATTTTTAAACATGTAATTTTTTTAAAATATTTTTTTTTGCCCAATTTGCCTTTTGTATGAAGTATCATGTAACCTCTGTTATACCAAGAGACTACTATTTTTAAAACCATCTAATAAAATAGTGGTTCTAACAAATACTTGAACACATAGTACCGCTATAGTTTAAATTAGAATAAAAGATTGGGTTATGAAACAGTTATATAAAATTGGCAACATCTCTGTTTTGATAATAACCAAAACCTCTGCCAGTGAGAGGAACAGTACCGGCGACAGAGTTTGCTTAAAATGTGGCAAAGCCATTTGCATTTCTTTATTTGTTGTCCTCTTTGGAAAAACATTATTTCCAATGGCTTAAATTTAATGTAGCGGGCATGAAAAAATTAATTAACATAAAGGAGCTAATTATTGACAACAAAAGTAAACCAGTGCATTGTCTTCATCCGCAATTGTTCATATCGGATAGCAGCGGTGAAATTATATGCGTGGAGTGCGGCAGCGCAATTTACTTAACAAACCCTAAAAATGACAGGAACAATAACTTCCTTAGCAATCAGGCACAGGCTTAATTACAATTATTTCAAGTGTTAGAAAATCTTATCATTTTTCACAATAGAAAATATGTAATAGTGCGAGTATATGTATAATAATGTAATAGCTAAAATGTAATCCTGTTTTATTTTTGCGACCTCATTTACTATACTATGACCGCAATTGATAAACAGGAACTTCAGAACTTAAAAACAGCATTGCTTAATTTAGAAAATACACAGCCAGCTGTTGTAGTTCAAACTCTTACTGATATCAATCTCAGCCTCTGCATGGAAAACATTGTACTTCACCGGAATTTAAATCAGCTATTCTTATACATACATACACATAAAACTATAGATGATGCCTATTTTATTAGTTATAGAAACAAACTCATCACTGAAATAGATTCAGTAATTGGAGTGAGTTAATTTTAGCCGGATTGAAATGATGTGTAGCAGTCTCAAACTTAGTAGTAAAAACAGGTCTTTCAGAGGGTAACCTTTTATTTAAAAGGGTTAATTTCATAGATCGGTGATAAATTAAGGGGCTAATATATATCAAAAATAAAAAACGGATGTTATACAATTACAGGGTAGTTCCCCCCTAAACAAAAAACTACAATTGATCACTGGGAGATTGAATTATGGATTTATTATATAGAAAAGAAGCTCAAATGATAAAAAGCTTCATAGTTTTTGAATAGGTTAAATATAATTTCGAAATTTTACATAAACTTTCGGGCTATTAATTTTCAGTTTCCAGCTATTAAAATAGGCGATTAATGTAAGTTTTCAGGTTGCAGTTTTAATTTGTAATTAATTTACAACCTGATAAAATATGATGTTTTATTCGTATAAAATAAGTTTATGATCAAAGCAGAGCAAGATATTATTGATTATTATATTGAAAAGTGTTTTAAATCTGTAAATGAATGTATAGATTGTGCAAAGCAAAATATTGAATTACCTGGCATTGAAACCTGTTTTTGGTTATGCACTATTTTTATTGAAAAATGCAAGCAATTCAGGTTCCATTATAAAAATAATTCTGGTAATAAAATTAAATCACTGGATGTATGCATTAACGCGTGTAAGGTTTGTATGAACCAATGCATTATTGCTGCCAACGATAACTGTAAAGAGTTTATTCAAGCTTGTTGGATGTGGATGAAGGAATGTGAAAATATTTTAAAAGATTCAGATAGTAATTTATTAAATCATAACACTAACAACTTCCTTGAACCTGCTCATTAATTAATTTAAGGTGATTTTTTGATGTCAAACAAATTTCTCCATTTACTTTTTGCCAAGCATATATGGTGTTTCCTCCGAAAAGGGCACCCGGAGTTATTTATTCTAAGTTTAAATCAATATTTACTGGGAATCAAAAACATACTTCTGAAAAATTCTTATTTGTGAGATTTTGTAATTACATCTTTGAATCCAGCTTATAGCACTGTTTGCGATATATTACAATAAAAAGTAGAACTAATAATATATTCTTCCAGTTTATTTTGAAACATATATCACCGAGAGATCTTTCAATAGACTATTTAATGATGCTGGAAAATTAATAACCTTACAATTAAACCTAATTGTAAGGTTTAGAATGTCAATATATACTATTATTAGTTATAATGAAGATTCGGCTTGTATTTTAAGGCGTTCACCGAATACAAATTTAAAAATTTAAGTCTTGAATTAAATTTGTTGTAAATCCCTAAATAGGTTTTGAATAGCAAAATAATATGAAAAAAACATACTTGAAAAATAAGTGAAGTGGTAATGAAGAAGCAACGGATATATTACTTATTACAAGCAGTTATAAATAATTCAATACATAAACCCTTAATATATCCTGAATTATGAGCTCAACAGAAAAAAAAACGCCATTGATCATTCGTTTGATGATCAGATTTTTTACCATCAAATTTGAAAAGAACAAGAGAACTACATCCGATAAAAAGAACATTACAGGGATGTTAAATGAAGAGGAAACTTTTTTATTTATCTAAAAATTCTGTTCAATTCCACCCATTTATTTTAAATCTACCTGATAACTTAATATCAGGTATTTTTTTGCCCTAAAAGTTCTTATTTGTAATTTTCCCCTCATTAAGGACGTGAGTATTATACAAGGTATTTATGCATATATGTAAGGTTTGTTGCCATCGCTTTACGATCTTTAATTGTAAGCAGTAGTGAGTAAGATCCTTGATATTGCACCGCTTACCAATAATAAATCAGATGAAACAACAAAGAAGATTGTTACC
>JANPOX010000411.1:0-2149 GCA_031428235.1 Bacteroidia bacterium
AAGCCAAAAACAAAAAAGAAAAAAGAAGATAACTAATAACCAATCAAAAAACCCTCATCCACTAGCTAGCGGATGAGGGTTTTTTGATGCTTTTTATTCTATATGACACTCCTTTAGCATTTTGATAGAATCATTTTTTGATTTGCATGATTTTTCGAATCCTTTTTTGCCAAGCTTAGTAGTTTTTACTTTATCTCTATATATCTTTTCTCCGGTTGATATATCAGTGCATACACAAGAGTATTCTTTCTGACATGAACAAAGAATAAAAACGATAAATAACATTAGTGATAAAAACAACTTCATAAAAATCTTCTAATGGGCAATTTTTTTAATCCTACAACCAGGAGGTTATATAAGTTAACGTAATGAGAACGTATTGTATTAATGATGTGTTGGTTCATATTTAGCTTATAACAAAAGTAAACCTGTTTACAAAACAGTGCAATACCCACCAGTACGTATTTTATTAGCCATTTTACAGCAAATATATAGAAGGGTTATTGATTATACACTACCGTTAAATGGGTTTTTAGCACAAAAAAAGCCCGTCATCAATGTGATAACGGACCATTTAATTACGAAGTAATTTTAACCCAATAACTCCTTTACGAGTTGAGATACCACTTTACCATCTGCTCTGCCCGCAATCGTTTTATTGGCAGCGCCCATTACTTTTCCCATATCAGCAGGTGAGGTTGCCCCAATTTCAGAAATAGCATTTTTAATGATAGTTTTGAGTTCATCATCAGTTAAAGCCTTTGGTAAATATTCTTCCATCACTAAAGCTTGTGCTAATTCATCTTCTGCTAAGTCAGGTCTATTTTGTTGAACGTAAATATCATATGTTTCTTTACGCTTTTTATATTCTTTCTGAATAGCTTTTGTAGCACTTTCTTCGGTTAAACCTTCAGGCGAAGTTTTTAATAATAATATTACTGATTTAATTGCTCTCACCGCTTCTAATCTCTTTGCGTTTTTAGCTAACATCGATGCTTTTACATCTGCATTAATTTTTTCTTCTATTCCCATAATATGTTTAATTTTAGCATAAAGTTATTATTTGTAAGTAATAATTCAAAAGTATTAATTTAGAAATAATGAATAAGCCCAAAAAGTAAGTAATTGAGAGATATTAAGTAAAAAAATAACCACATAGATTCATTGAAAAAAATACAAGAAAGAAGAAGTTGATAGAAAACACGTTTTTAACAAAATAGAATTCTATATCTAAAGCGAAGCTTCTTTTGTGCGCTCTTTACTTATCAAAAACTATATTTCTATGTGGTTTAAAAAAATTAATTCCATAATTTAAATAATATGCAATGCACCTGGCCCGCAAATGATGAGCAAATGCTGGAATATCATGATACTGAATGGGGAACTCCGGTTCATGATGATAAAAAACATTTTGAATTTTTAGTATTGGATTGTTTTCAGGCAGGATTAAGCTGGAAAACCATTTTACACAGACGAAAACATTTTAAAAAAGCATTTGCCAATTTTGATGTAAAAAAAGTAGCGAAATTTGATGAGGATAAAGTTTTAGAATTAATGCAAAATGCAGGCATTATTCGTAATAAATTAAAGATCACCGGAACAATAAAAAATGCCAAAGCATTTATTGAAATACAAAAAGAATTTGGTTCGTTTGACAAGTATATCTGGCAATTTAACGATCATAAAACAATAGTAACTAAAGTGAAACATCCTTCGGATATACGCGCCACAAGCCCTGAATCAGATGAAATGAGCAAAGCCCTTAAAAAGCGCGGATTTACTTTTGTAGGTTCAACTATTTGTTACGCCTATATGCAGGCCGCAGGAATGGTCAACGATCATTTGGTAAGCTGTACTAGATTTAAGGAAGTCATGCAATAGAACAAAACAAATTTTAAAAATAAATTCAGGAAATTAATATGCTACTAAAAGAAGTTACCAATGAATTGGAAAAATTTGCTCCGCTCTCCTACCTGGAATACTATGATAATTGCTGCTTATTAACTGGCCATAAAGAACAGGAGGTTACAGGCGCACTGTTATGTTTAGATTGCACAGAAGCTATTGTTGAAGAGGCTATTCAAAAAAAATGTAATTTAATTATTGCTCACCATCCTATTATATTTACCGGCTTAAAAAAAATAAATGG
>JANPOX010000412.1:0-11242 GCA_031428235.1 Bacteroidia bacterium
AAAACAATTGCTGGACAGTAATTTTGTAAACGAATCTATAGTGCCTTTTAAATGTAATGAAGAAGATTGCACTCCAAATAAGACATACGGTTATTCGTGGTGGCTTACAACCCATAAAGGTCTTACTGTTTTTTATATGCGTGGCATGCTGGGCCAGTATGTGATCTGTGTTCCTGAAAAGAAACTGGTGATCAGTCGCCTTGCCCGCAAACGAAGAATACCGGGCACTGCGCACTGCCCATTGGATGTTGGTTATTGCATTGATGCCGCTTTGATGATGTATGGAACTAAATAATCATGATTTCCATTAAAGAAAACAAATTCTCTGTTACTATTAATATCGACGCCGATATAATTAATACCAGCGATACTAGATTTGATCTTTCTTTATTAAAAGATGCTATTATTTCTCAATTAAGAAGAGTCTACAATGGCTCCATTGGAAAATACAATTTAGAATTGACCATTCAATTAAACATCCTAAAAAATATGTCTCAGTGCTCACCTCGTAAAATTTTATTCCAGGTTGTGGATACCATTTCAGGAAATAATCCTGCGGAGGCAGATTTTAAAGGCTTAAGGATTAAACTTAATAAATTTTATGTTAATGATATTATAGCCGGTAAAAACATCCGCACTATTCCTCATGAAATTGGGCATTTACTCGGGTGGGACCATCCTCATGCCAAAGCGACTTACGAGAGTGTGAATTTAACAGCTCATCGTTTAGAGCAGGAATTAACGGAAGACGAACGAAAAAATAACCTGATGAGCCAAACGTGGTATGCGCAAAAAGCGCTTGTTTCATTGGATAAAGCAATGTCGCTCTCAGAAAAGCAAATTGAATTATTACTCCTACATAAAGTAAGCTTAAATAAAAACCGGCATTTAAATTATTTTTTATGGTGGAAAAAAATAGTTTAGCCTTCTTTATTTTCTACAAGTTGTGGTAATTTCAACTTATCCGTTTTCTGTAATCCTTCCAGAACTTCAATATTGATCCCATCAGACAATCCTGTTTTAATAAACCGTTTTTCAAATACCTGAGTCCCTGTTTCTACCTCCACAAAAGCCCTTTCTTTCTCAAATTGCAGAACACTTTCAGGAATAGCCATGACCTTATCTTTTTTGGATAATATAATATCGGCATTAGCGCTGTATCCGGCTCTTAAAAAAGAACTGTTCTCTTTACTGATAGAAGCACGAATCAAAAACTGGATCGCTCCATTTTCTGTGACGCCTTTTGGCGCAATGTACTCCAACTTAGCCTTAAAACTTTCTTTATCGATCGCGCCGATTGTTAATACAATATCCATATTTTCCTGCACCTTCCCTACTTCACTTTCATCCAGTTTTCCTTCAAAGATCATCTCGCCCATATTAGCGACAGAAGCTATAGTGGTACCTTCATTAAATGTATTGCTTTCTATTACTTGTCCGCCTTCTTTTACCGGAACATCCAACACCATGCCGGTGATGGTTGCTTTTACATAGGTATTACTGGTTGAACCAGAAGTTTTAGAAGCTCCTTCTTTAATGATCTGTAATTGATTTTGGGCAGCATCCAGTTCTACTTTATTTGAATTTATTCTTAATTCATTTGCCTGCATATCTGATTTAGATATCACACCCTGATCAAATAAAGCTTTGTTTCGATCGTAATCCATTTTAGAATTATCGTAATTTACTTGTGCCGCACTGATCCTGTTTTCGGCATTTGCTAAATTCAGCATATTAGGAATGATCTTGATTTTAGCGATCACGTCTCCTTGTTTTACCTGCTGACCAGCTACAATGTATAATTTTTCAATGATACCGCTTACTTGCGATTTCATATTGACTTCTTTACGCGGAGTGACAGATCCTGTTGCCACTGTTTTTTTTATGATCGACGTATCAAAAGGCATCACCGTTTTAAAAACCTCCGGTGGTTTTTGAGATTTATTATACAGGAAATAAAAGGTCCAGAAAACCAATCCTACAAAGGCTACCAGTAAAGTAATTTTAATTATTTTTTTTATCATAGTCTTATTTTATTTGGCTTCGACTCCACTCAGCCTGATATTTATTATTATAATTTTTATTCAGTTCTTAATGCTTCTACCGGTTTAATAGCTACAGCTTTACTTGCCGGAATTAACCCCGCAAAAGCACCGCTTAAAATTAATACAGTTAATGCTTTTAATGCTACTTTTAAATCCACTGTTGGATTGGTAAACATTTCTCCTGATTCACCAATGAGTGCATTTAATCCTTCCAGTAAACCTATACCGATCACCAGACCAAAATAGCCCGAAATGGAAGTCAAAAAAACCGCCTCCAAAACAATTTGCCCTATAATTTGTGAAGGAACTGCTCCCAGTGCACGTTTCACACCAATCTCTTTGGTACGTTCTTTTACTACGATCAACATGATATTACTGATGCCAATTACACCTGCAAGCAAAGTGCCGATACCTACGATCCATACAAGAATTTCAATCCCGGTAAACAAGCCACTCAGTTTATTATATTCAACAGCCATGTTCCAGTGCCCGACCGCTTTCATATCATCAGGTGCAATTTTGTGTCGTTCTTTTAAAATCGATATCACTTTTTCTTCAGATACTTCAGCCGGTATTCCATCCTTAGACTTAATTGCAAACCAACCAACTACATCACCATAATTAAAGGCGTTTTGAAAGGTGCTAAAAGGAATATAAATCTGTTGAGCCTGATCCCTACCTTCATTTCCTCCAGCAGTAATATAAGTTAAACCAACTATTCTGAAATACACTCCGTTAACGCGAATATACTCACCGATCACATTCTCATCTTTTTTAAATAATAATTCAACCACACGAGGGCCTATCACACATACTTTTCTTTTTTCTCTTATATCCAAATCATTCACAAACCTTCCTTTGGAAATTTTGATTTCTGTGATCTCAGAAATATTCGGATAAGAAGCCTTGATCTGACAGGAAGCTGTTTTTAAACCGCGAATAACATTACTTGCTTCTTCGTGACCACCCAATTGATTTAATGGAGAAACAACAGCTAATTCCGGCAACTGCATTAAGGCTTCAGCATCAGCAATTGTATAGTTATAGCTTCTATTTGGTTTCATGCCTTTATAAGCCTTTGTTGTTTGTTGGGCCCATACAAAAAAACTATTGGTTGCGGTTCCTGCAAATTCTTTTAAAATTCCATTTCGTAAACCATTACCTGAACCTAACATGATCACTAACATGAAGATTCCCCAGAATACACCAAGCATGGTTAGGAAGGTTCGTAATTTATTTTTACGAATGGTTGCGAAAATTTCCTGCCAGTTATCCCGTTCAAATATCATCTTAATTTTCTCTTAAGGCGGTTATCGGTTCAACTCTTGCTGCTTTAATCGCTGGAAATAATCCTGCCAATGCTCCTGCCACTACTATTAATACAACCGCAGTGATAGCAATTGAAAGATCTACTTCCGGGTTTTTAAAAAAATCTCCCTCTAAACCAAAATACTTAATGAGCTCCACCAATCCTATTCCCAACATTAATCCAATATATCCGGCAATAGCGGTTATAAAAACAGACTCCTGAATGATCAGGGAAATAATAGATAATGGCGATGCGCCCAATGCTTTTCTGACTCCAATCTCTTTGGTTCGTTCCTTTACCACGATCATCATGATATTGCTCACTCCTACCACGCCCGCTATTAATGTAAATATACCGATAATGAAAACAAATATTTTTATTCCATCCAATAATCCCATAATGCGTTTATACTCTACATTATTATTAAAAACACCAACGGCATTCATATCTGCCGGATTAAAATGGTATTTTTTTGCTAATGAGGTTCGTATGTTGGAAACAATTTGTTCGCTGTACTCAGAAGTAACGGTTCCGGTAGTTGCCCAAATAACATTTACATTATCTTTTCCGTTATAGATCCGTTGAGCTGTGAGTAAAGGGACATATATCCTGTCGTTATCCCCTTTTCCGGGATCATTAAAAACACCCACTACTTTATATCTTGTACCCGATACATCAATCATCTTATCAATCGGGTCTTCTTTTTTGAATAAGGCATCCTGCACCGGAGTACCAATGACACATACTTTTCTGTATTCACGAAAGTCATTTTCATTAATAAAACGTCCGCTGATGATTTTTGCCTTTTCCAATAAATAATGATCAGGGGCGCAGGAACGAACCGTGAAGCCTGCGTGTTCATTTTTATAAGATAAAATTTTTCCTGCTCTTCCATCATAAACAGCAGAAGCATGATCAACACCGTCAACATTATTTTTGATATGATAAAAATCAGAATTGGTTAGCTGTATTTTTCTTCCCGGTTTATAACCATCGAAAGCCATACTGGTTTGTCCGCCATCTACCCAGATGCTATTCGCTGCATCGTTTCCAAACTGTGATTGTGCACCGTTTCTCAAACCTTGTCCGGCAGCCAATAATATGATCAGGATAAAAATTCCCCATGCCACGCTAAACGCCGTCAAAAAAGTACGGAGCTTGTTCTTTTTAATGGTTCCTAATATTTCCTGCCACTTATCTAAATCAAACATTTTTTTATTAGTTAATTCTTCTCGACTACGCCCGAAGTGACATTGTTTTTAATCTGTAATTCTACGATTTCTTAAATTATCAAACCATCTTTTAGCCGGATAGTTCTGTGCGTTAAAGCTGCAATATCATTTTCATGCGTCACCAATACAATCGTTTTACCCTGGTTGTTTATCTCTTTAAAAATATCCATCACTTCAATGGAAGTTTGTGAATCCAATGCTCCTGTTGGTTCATCGGCAAAGATTACTTTTGGATTTCCAATCAATGCCCTTGCAATAGCTACTCTCTGTTTCTGTCCGCCACTTAATTCGCTTGGTAAATGATTGGCCCAGTCTTTCAAACCCATTCTGTCTAAATACTCCAATGCTTTTATATTGCGCTCTTTTCTTGAAACCTTTTGGTAATATAATGGTAAGGCCACATTTTCCATCGCATTTTTAAAAGACAATAAATTGAAAGATTGAAAAACAAAACCTAAAAACTGATTGCGCAAATTGGCTGCTTTAGTCTGAGATAAATTTTTAATCTGTGTATTATTAAGCAGATAATTTCCTGAATCATAATTATCAAGGATGCCGAGGATATTTAAAAGTGTTGATTTACCTGAACCGGAAGAGCCCATAATGGAAACAAACTCGCCCTCTTTAATATGCATATCAATACCTTTTAAAACTTCAAAAGAAGTATTGTTCAAATGGTAAGCTTTTTTAATTTGCTCTAATTTTATCACAGCTTAAAAATAGAAATATAAGCCGGGTTTAGCGCACCGCTTATGACGGAAATAGGACGTTTATATAGATTATGATAAGATCAGGAAATTTTCCTTCTTGAACTTTGCACCAGGTCAACGATCACACTTAATAAAATGTAAAGTATAATGATTAAAAGAATTCCGGGTAATTGAAAAATAATCAGCACCAATAAACTAATTGCTAGAAATGAATATCGTAATCTGTTACCACTCCATGTAAAATGGCGAAATTTTAAAGCGAATAAGGGAATTTCAGATATCAAAAGCATTGAAAACATAAAAACTCCCACCATCATGGAATAAGGATTTATGAAGGACAGGGCTGTTTTTGAATCCTGAAGAAAAATAATAGAACACCAAAATATTGCATTGGCAGGCGTTGGCAGACCTATGAATGAATCGGATTGTCTGATATCATTATTAAATTTAGCCAATCTGATTGCTGAAAAAATAGTTATAGTAAAAGCTACGTAGTTTATCCAATAATATTCATGAATAATAAAGGTGTATTGAGGCATTGAGCTTTCAATGGCATTTAAATATTTAAACACAACAACTCCGGGAACGGCCCCAAATGTAACCATGTCGGCCAAACTATCCAGATCTTTTCCAATAGGAGAGGCCACTTTAAGCATGCGGGCAGCAAAGCCATCAAAAAAATCGAGGATAGCTGCCAAAAAAACGAGGTAGGCTGCCCATTCCAGGTATCCTTCAAAAGCCTGAACAATTGCTAAACAACCACAAAACAGGTTACCACATGTGATGGTATTAGGAATATGTTTTTTAATATTCATACAGGCAGTAAATATATATAAATTAAATCGTTTGTATATTTACAAAAGATGCTATTCAATTCATTGATATTTTTGGTCTTTTTACCGGTTGTTTTTTCAATATACTGGATTCTGCCTGCCAAACACAGGAATTTATTTCTCTTGATCGCCTCTTATTATTTTTACTTTTCCTATAATCCCTGGTTTCTCATTTTACTGATCAGTACTTCTGCATTTGATTTTTACTTAGCTAAAGCTATTTTCAAAACGGAAGCGACATTTAAAAGAAAAGCCCTTTTGTTGATTAGTATAGTCAGTAATATTGGTGTACTAATCATCTTCAAATACTTTGTATTTTTTTATAATACCTCGCTCAGTATATTTTCTGATCAGCCTTCTTTTTTATCTAATATCATTATTCCTGCTGGTCTTTCCTTTTATACCTTTCAATCCATTAGCTACACGATTGATATTTACAGGAGAAAATATAAAGCGGACGATACCTTAAAAGATTTTTTATTATACGTATCCTTTTTCCCACACATGGTGGCAGGACCAATTGTAAGACATCATACTTTGATGCCACAATTAAAAACAACTCATTTTTTTAAAGATGTTGAGTGGGGCCCGGCAATCAAATTAATCATTTGGGGATTTTTCAAAAAAATGGTGATAGCAGATAATATTGCTTACCTCGTTGATCCTGTATTTGATAATCTGCCTGAAGATTTTAATTCGATTGAATTTATTTGCATGGGTATTTTATTTCTAATCCAATTATATGCTGATTTTTCTGGTTACTCCGATATAGCTACAGGAGTTGCTAAACTTTTTAAAATTAATTTAAGCTTAAACTGGAATCGCCCCTTATTATCAAAATCCATCACTGAATACTGGCAACGGCATCACATCAGTTTAACCAGCTGGTTTAAAGAATATGTGTACTTTTCTATTGGTGGGAATAAAGTAAGTTTACCTAGATGGATCTTCAACATTTTAATTGTGTTTTTATTAAGTGGCCTTTGGCATGGGGCTAACTTCACATTTATTTTTTGGGGACTTTTAAATGGTATTTTTTATTTACTGGAACATAGTACAATTAAAAAATATTTTAAAATCCCGGCACTTTTAAGATGGAGTTATACCCTGTTCTTTATTTCTATTTTCTTTATTGCGTTTAGAGCGAATAGCATAACGGACCTTTTATTCATTTACAAAAGCATTTTCGTATACATAGATTTCAGTCAGGGCTTTAATCATTTATTAGGTTTAAACGATCGTTTGTTTTTTGTGATGCTTGTGTTTTTACTTATGATTCTTTTCTTAAAAGAGCTACAGGAAGAATATACACTCTTAAAACCTTCGGCTTTTAAAACATCAATTTTAAATCCTGCATTTTACATTTCAATTCTTTGTCTTATTTTTTGCCTTGGTAATTTTAACGCCAATCGTTTTATTTATTTTCAGTTTTGATCCGAAAAATAGCCACATATCTGTTTATCTTTTTGTGTTTACTTTTTGTATACAGACTTATTTTATATGCAGGTATCAGGAAAAATCAATCAGGTATATTCAACAAGTACAATGAATTATTTTTAAAAGAAGGTAATACCTATGATGTTTTATTTTTAGGATCCTCCAGGGCTGAAATGCATTATAATCCAAAAATATTTGACAGTATTACCGGCTTCAATAGTTATAATATGGGAATCAGTGGTGCTTCTCCAAAAATCAGTTTAGCACTATTAAAAACCTATTGTCTGCAACATCTAAAACCAAAATACATAGTATGTAATATCGATTATTTCTCACTGCAAAATGATACGGATCGACTCAATGAATTCCCCAGGTATTTTCCTTACCTAAAAAATAAAAACCTGAGAAAGCAATTACTGAATATGGATAACCGTTTTAATTCGTTTCATTATAATCCATTGCATTCTTTACCTTATACACAAATAGAATATTTAAGTGCTTCCCTTCATGGCTGGCTCGGAATTCCTGGCAAATACGATACACTGATGTATCAAGGATTTCAAACAAGTGTTACGAATAACTTCACTGATTTAGATTCACCGAAACCAAACTACTCCTTCATCAGCATTAAAAACAGAAAATATATTGATTCGCTTATTCTTTTTACACAAGAAAACAATATCCGTTTAACCTTTGTAACCTCACCAGTTTATGGTGGTGGAGAAAAATTTGCATTGAATAAAACCAAATTAGTAAATCAGTTAAAAAACATTTCCTTCATCCATCACATTCCCTATCTGGATTATACAGACTCTATCGTTTACAAAAATCCCCTTTTTTATGCAGATCCTCTGCATTTGAACCGCCAGGGAGCCTTTGTTTTCAGCAAAAGTATTTCTTTGGCTTTTAATAATATTTATGACTTAAATCCGTTATTTAACAAATAATTGTCTTAAATTTAATAGTAATTTATTTATGCGTCTACTTTCAAATAAAATCCTGGTTGTTTTATGCCTTATTGTGGGCAATATTAGTGTTATTAATGCGCAGATTGCGAAATACAGTAATGAGTTTTTAAGCGTTGGTGTTGGTGCCAGAGCTTTATCCATGGCTAATGCCAATGTGGCTTCTGTAAATGATGTCACTGCTGGTTATTGGAATCCTGCAGGATTAAACTTACAACGAAGTAAGTTACAGGTTGGTTTAATGCATGCTGAATACTTTGCCGGAATAGCGAAGTACGATTTTATCGGGGCTTCGAAACGCATTGACAGTAATAGTGTTGTGGGATTGAGTTTTATACGGTTTGGGGTAGATAATATTCCAAATACAACAGAATTGATTGATGCCAATGGTAACGTAGATTATTCAAGAATTAAATCATTTAATGCCGTTGATGCTGCTGTTTTATTATCATATGCTCGCAACATGACAAAAATAAAAGGACTTAAAATCGGGGCAAATGCAAAAATCATTCGTCGTAAATTAGGCGATTTTGCAGGTGCCTGGGGATTTGGGCTGGATGCCGGAGCTATGTATGATTACAAGGAGTGGCGTTTGGCAGCCATGGCACGAGATGTGACCGGAACTTTTAATGCCTGGACCTATAATTTATCAGATGAGGTAAAACAAACTTTTGCTGTTACCGGAAATGAAATTCCTGCAAATTCAGTAGAAGTTACCGTTCCAAAACTTATTTTAGGTGTAACACGTACTTGGAATGTTTGGGATGATAAAATATCGATTGGCGGAGAACTGAATTTCATCAATACTTTTGATGGTAAACGTAACACGGTTATAAAAACAAAAGCATGGAGCATGGAACCAGCATTAGGTTTGGAAGTAGGTTACAAAAAATTTGTCTTTTTACGTGGCGGAATTGGCAATATTCAAAAAGCAAAAAACATGATCGGTTCTGATGTCACAACGGTTCAGCCCAATATTGGTGTTGGTATCAAGTATAAAATTTTTGGATTGGATTATGCGATGACCAACATTGGAAATGTTTCTACTTCTTTATATTCTCACATTTTTACGGTTAAAATTGATATCAATAAGAAGATAATTAAATGATAAAACGTTTATTCATTTTATGCTTTTTTGCTTTTATTGCTAGTTATGCAATAGCACAACAGTATGGAAATGAATGGATAGATTATTCTCAAAAACATTATCGCATACAAATTCCTCAAACAGGTATTTACAGAATCAACTACACCACCCTTATCAATGCCGGCATTCCTTTGGGTTCTATAAACCCTAAGAATTTTCAGGTATTTATGAAAGGGGAAGAACAATACATTAATGTAATGGGTGAAGCCGATGATGTATTTAATTCTACCGATTATATTGAGTTTTTTGCTAAAAAAAACGATGCCACATTTGATTCTTTAGCCTACTATAACATTCCCAGGTTACCCAATCCATACATTGCTTTATATAACGATACCAACTATGTTTTTTTAACCTGGAACACTTCCATCAATAACAAAAGGGTCACATATGAAACAGATATTAATTTTTCAGGATATACGGCTGCAACTCATTTTTATTCTGAAAAAGTAGAAACCTCGAAAAGCAATTATTCTCAGGGTCAAACATTTGTAGGGGGTGTCGTCACAGATCCGCGATATATAATTGGTGAAGGGTATGGAAACAATATAGATCAAGGACAATCATTTCAAACAAATTTTGGAATTTTAAATGTTTTTCAATCTGCTGCATTACCCGTATATATTAAAACAAGTTATTCAGGAACCACAAAATATATCTCCGGTTTAAATTATGACCATGAACTAAAGCTTGATTATCTGGATAATAGCGGAAACTATGTGACTCTCCATGACACCACATTCTTCGGTATTTCTCAGATTTATGTAGAAAAACAAATCACATCCAATCAATTACAAAACAGTTCTCATGTTAAAATAAGCAGTGTAGCCGGCCTGATTTCGCAATCCAATAAAACCAATATTCATTATTTATATCTGAAGTATCCTCAAATTCCTGATTTTTTAAATTCATCCGAACAAAAATTATTTTTACCAAATAGCGCAGGAGTAAAAACGTATTTAGATATTCAAAACGTGAATGTGGGGACTTCGCAAGTTTTATTGTATGATCTTACCAATCATAAATACATTTCAACCGCTGTATCAGGAAATAATGTGAAAGCTCTGGTGCCTAATGCAGGCAATGAAAGAGAATGTTATTTAACAACAACTGCTAACGTTAAGAATGTTAGTGCGCTCTCACCGGTTAATCAAACGGGGTTATTCAATAACTATTTAACTACAAACCCTGATTCAGCTTTTGTCATTATCACTCATCAAAGTCTGCAAAATTCTGCCAACTCCTATAAAGCATACAGACAAAGCACTAACGGTGGATCAAACCATGTGATATTTGCAGATATTGATGATTTGTATGATCAATTTGCCTACGGAAATATTAAAAATCCTTTAGCCATTAAAAACTTTTGCAGGTTTTTAAGTGATCAATTACCAGTACCTCCTAAGTATTTATTACTCATCGGAAAATCTATCAAAAACACAATGGTGAGGAACAATTCCACTAATTGGAATTTATGTAAAATACCTACCATGGGCGTTCCATCATCCGATAATTTATTAACTGCCGGAATTCAGGGTGCAAGTTCTTCGGTACCGTTTATTCC
>JANPOX010000413.1:0-1691 GCA_031428235.1 Bacteroidia bacterium
GTTAAAGCTAGGATTTTCTTTCTGCGAGCTCTACTCGCAACGTGATTGACTGAACGTGGCATTTCTTTTTAATTTTTTGATTTTACGTGTCACGCATTTTGCGTGAGCTTTTAAAACGTAGTTTCTGGTTAATTGAATAACCTTTGTACTCGGTTTAATTATTTGAAAAATTCCGATTTTCATCGGAATAAGATTCTTGTAAGACTTTACTTCGCTTTCGCTCATAAAATCAACAATTCTCTTACATTGCTAATAAAAACTTGATGTTATTCGTATCACGCTTATGAACTAAGCCTGATTTCGTTAACGCACGTTTTCCTTTAGTTGTTTTCTTGGTCAAAATGTGACTTTTGAAAGCATGTTTTCTTTTGATTTTGCCGGTCCCAGTTACAGAGAATCTCTTCTTTGCACTAGAGTTTGTTTTCATTTTTGGCATTTGTTTATTTATTTATTTGTTAGTACTCTCTTTTACAATTGTTTGGCTTCGACTCCGCTCAGCCTGACAATTTATTTACTTGTTTTTTTAGGTGCCAGCACCATTAACATTTTCTTCCCTTCCAATACCGGCAATTGTTCCGCTTTACCCCACTCTTCCAGTTCAGAAGCAAAACGTAATAATAAAATTGTTCCTTGTTCTTTAAAAACGATCTCACGACCTCTAAAGAACACAAACGCTTTTACTTTACTACCTTCCTGTAAAAACTTCATCGCATGATTTTTCTTAAATAAATAATCATGTTCATCGGTATGTGGTCCAAAACGAATGTCCTTTACAACTACCTTTGAAGCTTTTGCTTTTACTTCTTTGGCTTTCTTTTTAAGCTCGTATAAATACTTACCATAATCAACTACCTTACAAACCGGAGGATCAACGTTTGGAGCAATTTCCACTAAGTCAACTCCTAAATCTTCAGCCATTTTAATAGCTACATCAATTGGGTAAACACCAGCTTCAATATCATCACCAACTACACGCACTTGTGGCGTGTTGCGGATATTTTTATTGATACGGTGTTGTTCTTCCTTAACACCAGGACGTTTAAATCCTTCTCTTAATCCTCTTGGACGTTTGAATTCCGGTTTTGCACCGGGAACAACAGTACCAGGCTTTATAGGACCGGTATTTTTGTTGTTGTTGTTTATTGGTTTTTTATATACGCTAATAATGACCTCCGCTTTTTAATTATTAATTATTATTTTTTTGTTTAAAATCATTCTCAATGGTTGTGTTAATGAGCTTAGCAAAGTCTTCAATAGTCATTGTGCCTATATCTCCTTTACCCTGCTCCCTTACTGCAACTGTTCCTTCTTCCGCCTCTTTTTCGCCAACAACTAACATAAACGGTATTTTGCCTATTTCATTATCACGAATTTTCTTCCCAATTTTCTCGTTCCTTTCGTCTACAAGGCCGCGAATATCGGAATTATTTAGCAATTCTAAAACTTTTTTTGCATAATCATTGTATTTTTCACTAATCGGTAAAATCGCCACCTGATCTGGTGTTAACCACAATGGAAATTTACCTGCACAATGCTCAATTAAAACTGCTATAAAACGCTCCAAAGATCCAAAAGGCGCTCTGTGAATCATAACCGGACGGTGTTTTAAATTATCGGAACCTGTATATTCCAATTCAAAACGCTCCGGTAAATTGTAATCCACCTGAATGGTTCCTAACTGCCATTTACGG
>JANPOX010000414.1:0-2099 GCA_031428235.1 Bacteroidia bacterium
CTGTTCGATAAAAACTATGTAGTGATATCCAATAACCCCATGCCTTTGCGAAATTACGAAGTAGGGCTTTGTATGAATTATCATAAACCAAAAAAGAAAACAGAAAACGAAACACTAATCAATTAAATAAAAACACATGAAAAAAACAATTACTAAATTAGCTATGGCTTTTTGCTTTGTAACAGGAAATGCCACTATTGCCCAAACCGTTACCTTTGACACATTCACTTTAACTCCGAACTCGTATTACAAGGATACTACCAGTGCTGACTTTTCTAACGGAGGGGTAACCTTTCGCTATGGATGGAACACTTCCTTTGGAGGTTATTGGGAATCAGGCTCTTCTTACACCAACAAAATGGATACAATTGATGGCACCTTTAATAACTTATATGGTTGCATTCCTGGCACAGCATTTAGTGGTAATAATTATGCGGCCGTGCAAAGCGGAGCTATGGTTACTTTTTCAAATAACACAACGGCTGTAACAGGCTTTTATATGACCAATTCAACTTTTGCCTGGAAAACAATTAAAAACGGGAATCAATTTTCAAGAAAATTTGGCGACACAACCGGCACAGGTTCGGGAGCAACCATTCCTCAAGGGCAATACCCAGACTGGTATAAAATTTTAGTAAGAGGTTACCGGGGCGGAAGTATGCTAACCGATAGTGTTGAATTTTATTTAGCGGATTACAGAGCGGCGGGCACTGCAAACGACTACGCCATCAAAAACTGGCAGTTTGTGAATTGCTCATCTTTAGGGCAGGTTGACAGCATCAGTTTCGATATGAAATCCTCCGATAATTCTTTTGGATTTATGAATACACCGGGATTTTTTTCCATGGATCATTTCACCATACAAAGTACTGTTGGTGTTGAGGAACTAAGTGTAAATTCAAACGTGTCCTTATTTCCAAACCCAGCTACTCAGTATTTAATATTGAATTATGAATCCAATTCACTAAATGAAATAACATTCACTATTTCTGATATCGCAGGTAAGGATTTGCAGACAAATAAATTCGCTGGCACAATAGGCGTTAACCAACAACACTTATCGGTTGAAAATCTTGAATCAGGTATTTATTTTCTTGAATTAAAAGATCAGCACTCCTCGAAAAAGATAAAATTCATCAAACTTTAATAACAAATTATACTACAAGCTGAATCATAAATTCAGCTTGTAGCTTTTAAAACAAAAAAATGAAATTAATTTACAGCCTCTTCATTATAGCTCTTCTGAGTTCCTGTGTCAAAGACAAGCCACAGGACCCGGTAAAAACAGCGGTGACTGTTGACGCAGAAACAAAAGTTTTAATTACCAATGAAGGGAATTTTGGTTGGGGAACAGGTACCATTTCATTGTATGATCCCCAATCCGGCGCTGTAATTGATAAATACGATCAGCAACAAAACGGCGGTGCCACACTTGGTAATGTTTGCCAAAGTATGGTAAAGCACAATAATCACTATTATATTGTGATGAACAACTCTAATAAAATAGTTGTAGTAGATGCCTTAGATTTTGTAAGAACAGGTATTATTACAGGCTTTAATTCTCCGCGTTATTTCCTACCTGTCACATATAATAAAGCCTACGTGAGCGATTTATATGCCAACACTGTTCAGATTGTTGATTTAAATTTAAATACAATCACGGGTACTATTCCATGTAAGAATGGCACAGAAGAAATGGTTCTGGTTTATAACAAAGCCTTTATTACCAACACAAATTCGGATTATTGTTATGTGA
This sequence comes from Bacteroidia bacterium, assembly GCA_031428235.1. Classification (GTDB taxonomy): domain Bacteria; phylum Bacteroidota; class Bacteroidia; order B-17B0; family Aurantibacillaceae; genus UBA4416. Next base: position 1,757 of record JANPOX010000414.1, read on the forward strand.
TCAATACAGCGACAGATCTTTTGACGGATAGTATTAATGTTGGAAAAGGAAGTTCCAGTATTTGCCTTGATAAATATTCGAAGGTCTGGATTTTAAGTAGCGGTAATTCAACACAGGCAGGAAAACTTAGCAGGATCAACCCTGTCACATTACAGGTAGAACAAAGTTTAAATTTTAGTTCTGGTGATAGTCCAAATAGATTACGCATCAATAAAACCCATGACACTTTATATTATTTAAATAATGGAGTATATCAGTTTACAATATCTTCGGTTTCATTGCCTTCAAACACTCTTATAAACCAAGGCTCCAAGCTCTTTTATGGACTGGGTGTAAATCCAAA
>JANPOX010000415.1:0-5120 GCA_031428235.1 Bacteroidia bacterium
CGTATTCCGGAAGAGCTGATGTGTTCAAATTCCTTATCACAAAAAATATTGACAATTTTAATATCCGGTTTTAATTCCTGAATGTATCGGTATTGATTTTGTTCATACTGAAAATCGGTTGAATTTCTCAAACCTCTTACAACTGTTACATCGTAGCCTAATGAATCAATATGATCCGTTAATAATCCGTGGTATTCTGTTTGCTGTCTGTTAGCAATAGTTTTTGGGATTGGCCAGTGGCGTTCTGTTTTATCAGGATTGTTGCCAAAGGCAATGATCACTTTATCAAATAACTTTTCTGCTTTTTTTAACACATTGTAATGGCCTTTATGGAAGGGATTGAAGCTTCCTGCAAAAACAGCAATGTGTGGTTGCACTGCTTTTACATATTCTATCAATGGCGTCAAATTGCCATTTGTATTAAAGCTATTTAAAATCTCAATACGTTTTGTTTTATAAACTTTGTAATCTACAAACTGAAATTCTTTAAAGATTTGTTGTTCATACGCGATTAGCTTTTCAAATGACGCATTGAAAATAGAAAGATCAGCTTTTATTAGTTCTTCAGAATACTGAACCGTGGGCTTATGATTTTTGGTATCTAAAATTAATTGTTGAATGTGCTTTTTTTGATCTGCAGTTAAACCTGAAGATTTTGCTTGTTGTAAAAAGAATTCTGCAGAATCTTCCTCGTTGGTTTTAGATTGTGGATCATAAACAATATCATGAAAGACAGCCGCTAAAAAAACTTCATCGTGTTTCAATAAATCACTTCCTTGTAATTGCTTTAACACATCTTCTATATGAGTTAGTGTATGGTAAAAACGATGGGGCTCATCATATAAATTGATCACATCAGAATTGAACTGAAGATGATTGAGTTGATGTGATATTTCAGCTATGGTCATAATAATTGTCCCGCAGATCTCGCTAATTAGCGCAGATGTTTTTATAAATTATTTACTTTTCTATAAATGGATTTCGAGATATCGTCACAGTTAAAGTTGATTAATAACGCCAATCTAAGTTTAGTTAATTTTAAATAGGTAAGCACTTGTTTATGATGAACGTCCAAAATTGTTTCTATGGATTTTAATTCTATAATTACTTTATCTTCAACTAATATATCTATTCTATAGCCAAGATCTAATTGAGTTTCTTTGTATTTAACAGGCAAGCCTACTTGCGTCTTAATATTTAATCCTTTTTCTTTTAATTCATAAACTAGTGCCGCTTCATAAATAGATTCCAACAAGCCAGGACCTAATTCATTATACACATCAAAAACGCAGCCTCTGATTAAATAAGATAAATCATTTTCAATTATTTTTTCTATCTGTGTCATCTGCAAAATCTACGTGAAACCTATTTTGTTTTTTTGCATTTTATTATCTCAATCTGTGTCATCCGCGAAATCTGCGGGACACTGCACTATTTCTTCTTTAAATAAAATAATGTGGAACAATTGGTTTTTTGTAAAACTTTATTGGCTTGCTCTCTAATCTGTTCTGCCGTTACTTTCTGGTAATTCTCAATCTCAAGATTTATCAGGTTCGCATCGCCTAATAATTCCGAGATCGCGAGGTTGGTTGCTTTGTTCAAAACATCTGCTTCGCTGTAAGTTACAGTTGATTCAACTTTGTTTTTGCATTTCTGTAATTCATCTGCAGCAACCAGTTCAGTTTGTAACCTAGCTATTTCCTCATCAAGCCCAGCTTCTGCATCTTCTACACTCACATTGTCATTGATCTTTCCTGAGATAACAAATAATCCTTTATCAAAATCGCCCATCAAATAAGCATTCAGATCAGAGAATAATTGTTTGTCTTTTATTAAGTTTTTATACAAGCGTGAAGAATTTCCTCTCGACAATATATCAGAGATCAGGTCTATCGTATGATACTCAGGATCAATTCTTGAACACATGCGGTACGCTCTGTAAATACTACTTATCGGAACATCACGCTCAACGGTTAAACTTCTATATTCTGTTTGAACAGGTTCAGCAGGTAAATTACGTTTTGGTTTAATACCTGCATCAATCGGTTCAAACCATTTTTCACATAATTGTTTTACGTGATCCAGTTCAACATCACCTGCAACAACTAAAACGGCATTGCTTGGATTATAATGTTCTTTGAAAAAACCTTTCACATCGTCCATCGTTGCATCTTCAATATGCTTGATCTCTTTACCAATAGTTGCCCATTTGTAAGGATGAACTTTATAAATCAAAGGGCGAAGTAACAACCATACATCGCCATAGGGCTGATTTAAATAACGTTGCTTAAATTCTTCAATAACCACGCTACGTTGAACTTCCAGGCTTTTTGTATCAAATGCCAGACTTAACATCCGGTCGCTTTCCAGCCAGAATGCAGTTTCCAGATTTTCAGAAGGAACCGTGCAATAATAATTAGTGATGTCGTTGGTAGTGAAAGCATTGTTTTCTCCGCCAACTAATTGCAAAGGCTCATCATAATTTGGAATATTGACACTTCCACCAAACATCAAATGCTCAAATAAATGAGCAAAGCCCGTCTTATTTTCATCTTCATCTCGGGCACCAACATCATAAATAATATTAATGCAGGCCATTGGTGTACTTTTATCCTGATGAACGATAACAGTGAGATTATTTTTAAGTTTAAATTTTTCGAATTGAATCATAAATAGTTGATAGGTAAAATTGATGTTTAAAGATACTAAAAATGACTTGAATAGTATAGCTTTTATGAAAAATAACCCCATAGGTACATAGAACGTTGTATTAGAAAAAGTCAGAGAAATAAAAAAAATTTTTCATCGGGGAGCTATTTGCAAAACAAAGTTTTCTCTGAACACTGCGTAACGAAAAAACTACGACTTGTGTGGTTAAATTGTTGTTATTTATAAAATGGTTTATGGTTAATATATCATATTTTTAAATTCTGTATGGACTTACTGAAAAAAATAAAAAATTACGAATACCTGAATATTGTATTTTGGTTGATCAAGGATAGTTGTTGGATGCTGGATTTTAAAATCCTGGCTACCATTATGATTCTTCCAACCCTGGGTTTGGCAACGATTATTGTTTATCACAGCTGGAGAACAATAGATGTTTATATTAACGCGTCTATTTTTTTCTGGATTTGTGCCAATAGTTTATGGATGATTTTGGAGTTTTTCGGTTATGCTCACTTGACTATTTGGGCGTCGGTTCCGTTTTTTCTTGGCTTTGTATTTGTTGGCGTTTTCTATTACATGCGTTTAATGGGTAAAAAGCCGCTCAAGGGATCTTCCGAAAGTTAATTTGCGCTACCATCTATAATCGACCAATTTTTCCCCTGAAACCGGAAAAACTATTATATTAGTCAACTCTATTTTAACCAATTATTTTCATGGAAACTACACCATATCAATCAACACATAAAATTCGTATTGTTACTGCTGCTGCTTTGTTTGACGGTCATGATGCCGCTATCAATATCATGCGACGCATCATTCAATCCAGTGGTGCTGAAGTTATTCATTTAGGACACGACCGGAGCGCGCAGGAAGTAGTGAATTGCGCCATACAGGAAGATGCGAATGCGATTGCTGTAACGAGCTACCAGGGCGGACACGTGGAATATTTTAAATACATGTATGATCTTTTAAAAGAACAGAAGTGTGAACATATCAAATTATTTGGTGGCGGTGGTGGCGTAATTCTGCCAACAGAAATAGAAGAATTGCATGCCTATGGTATTACTAAAATTTATTCGCCTGATGATGGCCGTTCTTTAGGATTGCAGGGAATGATCAATGATTTGTTACGTCAGTGCGATTTTGCAACCGGCACTTCCATTAAAGAAGATGTAAATAAAATAGCAGATAGAAACTATAAATCGATTGCAAGAATCATTTCAGCGGCAGAAAATTTTAATGAAGAGAATGCTACATTATTGCACGAGCTTAAAATAAAAGCTGATCAGTCTGCAACACCCGTTTTAGGAATTACAGGAACTGGTGGTTCTGGAAAATCAAGCCTAGTGGATGAATTGGTACGACGTTTTTTAATTGATTTTAAAGATAAACAAATTGCTATTATTTCTGTTGACCCATCGAAACGTAAAACAGGCGGGGCATTATTAGGAGATCGTATTCGGATGAATGCAATTAATAATGACCGCGTGTATATGCGTTCATTAGCTACACGCCAAAGCAATTTAGCATTAAGTAAATATGTGCAGGATGCAGTGAACATTTGTAAGGCCGCGAACTTTGATTTAATCATTTTGGAAACCTCCGGTATTGGACAATCAGACACTGAGATTATTGAACACTCCAATATGAGTTTGTATGTGATGACACCGGAATACGGAGCAGCCACTCAATTAGAAAAAATTGACATGCTGGACTTTGCTGATATTATTGCCTTAAATAAATTTGACAAACGTGGAGCTTTAGATGCGATCCGTGATGTGAAAAAGCAATATAAACGCAATCATAATTTATGGGATATTGCGGATGAAGATATTCCTGTTTTCGGAACTATAGCTTCGCAATTCAATGACCCGGGCATGAACCGTTTGTATAAAGCAGTGATGAATAAAATGGTTGATAAAACCGGGAACAACGCATTGGCTTCCCAGTTTTTTATTACTGAAGAAATGAGTGAAAAGATTTACATCATTCCTCCTTCTAAAACACGTTACCTGTCTGAGATTTCTGAAAACAACCGTAGTTATGATAAACGCGCGAATCAACAATCAGAAGTTGCGCAAAAATTATTTGGTATTCAAAAAACAATAGAAACGATCTCAGAATCCAAAATGGAAGACAGAGACCGTTTGATCAAGGGACTAAGAGAGGCATTTGAAAAAACAAAACTGGATTTAGACCCCCGTAATTTATTAGTGATAGAGAACTGGGAAGCAAAGAAAAAATTATTCAGCAATGAGTTTTATGAATTTAAAGTGCGCGATAAAGTTTTAAAAATTGCCACACATTACGAATCATTATCCCATACACAGATTCCAAAAATAGCTTCTCCAAAATATACATCATGGGGCGATATTTTAAAATGGAATTTACAGGAAAATTTCCCTGGTGATTTTCCATACACTGCCGGTATTTATCCGTTCAAGCGCGAG
>JANPOX010000416.1:0-1590 GCA_031428235.1 Bacteroidia bacterium
ATTTTTCAGCGATCTGTTTCGCATACTTTGCTTCCGAAAATTCACCTTCATCAAAACTTACATTAAAGGTTTGTACCTTTTCAGAAGATACTTTACTCATTAAACCAACAATAGCACTGCTGTCAATACCTCCTGATAAAAAAGCGCCAAATGGAACGTCAGCTACCAATCGCCTTTCAACGGAAGCAGTTAATAGTTCATTTACTTTTTTGCAGGTTTCTTTGTACGATAAATCCTCTTTAGATTTTGTATAGTTATTAATGTTCCAGTATTGCGAAATTTTAAGATCTGAACTGCCAGCATTAAATTCCAAACAATGGCCAGGCATTAACATAAACACATCCTTCAAAATAGTATTTGGGGCATGAACGGTTGCATACTGTAAATATTCGGCTACAGATTTCAAATGGATCTTTTTATGAATCAATCCTGATTGGATTAATGCCCGGATTTCTGAAGCAAACGATAATACATTGTCTTTAAAATGATAATACAACGGCTTAATTCCCATACGGTCACGGGCAATCACTATTTTTTTTTCAACGGTATCCCAAATGGCAAAAGCAAACATACCATTGAAACGATTCACACAATCAATACCCCAACGTATATAGGCAGCCAAAAGAACTTCAGTATCTGTATCCGTTTTAAAAATATAAGGTAAATGCCTGGTGCCGTGTTCAGCTCTTTGCAGTTCCAATTTTATATCTTTGTAATTATACAATTCACCATTATAAATTAAAATGAAACGTCCATCCTGAGAAAAGAATGGCTGGTGACCTGCTTCTGATAAATCAATAATGGACAATCGTCTGTGTCCTAAAAAACAATTTTCGTCATTCCAGAGTCCTTCCGAATTTGGCCCCCGATGCGCAATGGCATCGTTCATTTTTTTGATGGTAGAGTGGTAAGTTGGATTATTATTTAAATGATGGCCAACAATTCCGGTAATTCCACACATAATTTATAAGCCGATAGATTGAAGGTATTTTTTATCTGACATCATGCGTTTAATTCCTGCTTCAACAGAAATTAAATCCCTTCCTAAAATATCTTTCATTTTTGTATTATCAGGTTGGCGGCGTGTCATATCACCTTCTTTTAAAGGCGGTAAATGAATTATGTTTGATTTGCTACCTGCTATTTGTATCACAAGTTTAGCAAGTTCTAAAACAGTCATTAATTTATCGCTTCCTATATTAATAACATCATTTTCCAATAATTTTTTATTCATGATGGCTACACAAGTGTCAACAGTATCATCCACATAAGTAAAAGTACGTGTCTGTGAACCATCGCCATATATGGTTATATCATGGTTTTTCAAGGCAAGAGATAAAAAACGTGATACCACAAAATCAGTACTTTGATTGGGGCCGTAAGTATTAAAGAAACGGAAAATAGTATAGGGCAAGCCAAACTCCTGCTGATAGCTTTTTAAGAAGCTTTCACCAACATTTTTCACAACGGCATACGGAACTCTTGAATTTAAAGGTGTTCTATGTTCATGTTGCGGCAATTCAACCGGTTCTCCATATACTTCAGATGAAGACGAAAAGAACACATGTTTAACAGATGAGTTTTTAGACA
>JANPOX010000417.1:0-5672 GCA_031428235.1 Bacteroidia bacterium
GTTTCCTTTGATGATAAAGAAAACCCAATCGTATGTTTTTCTAAAGTGTATGATGATGCAAAAAACCCAAAAGAAGATTTTGCAGCAATTATGACTTGCAGCGATGCCGAAGAGAATTGTCCTTTCATTCCTGGTGTCGAATTAAGAATCGGAACTACTTATGATGACCCTAAAGCTTTTGATAATACTCCATTGCAAGACGCTAAATATGATGAGCGTTGTAGACAGATAGCCTTAGAAACTTTATACGTATTTTTAAAAGTCTGAGGTATGTTGGCAAAAAACATTTCAACTTCTGCCTTAATAATTTTATCAATTAGTTTAAGATCACAAAATGTTAATGTTGGCGGTATTTTCCCAACGATAGATCATTCGGGAACTTTAAGCAAAAAGTTTGATTATAGCTTGTACTATTTTGCAGCTCTGCCGCTTGTTAATTTTGATAAACCTGATATATCAAACGATTCGTATTTTCATTTGTTCTATTCAGAACAGGCATTAACATATAATTTAAGCAGCAAGTTTTCTCTTACCGGAAGTTATGTTTATCAGCGCGAAAATGTGGTTTATGATAACTATGTAAATGAAAACAGATTTTACATACAGGCAAAATACAAGCACAGCATAAAAAAAACAAATCTCACACACCGCTTACGTTTTGATGGAAGATTTGTTCAGAACCGTTTCACCAATGAAACGCCCTTCACCCACCGTGTTAGGTATTTAATAGGTTTTGATACTCCGATAAACGAGAAGTTATATTTCACCGCTTATGAAGAAGCCTTCTTTAATACGTTTGAGAACCCCGGAGCGGTTTATGGCGAGAATTGGGCTTATGCTGGCTTAGGTAAAAAGCTTAATGACAAAAATAAAATTGAAGCAGGGGTTTTATATGTAACTTGGAATATTGGGAAAACAAGTTGGTTTAATCAATATTACTTACAATTAACATGGATCAGTCATTTGGATTTTAAAAGAAAGAAAGAATAATATGAGAAAATATTTAGCAGAAATTATCGGAACATTCGCATTAGTATTTTGTGGAACAGGTGCAATTGTCATTAACCAGGAATCGGGGGGTGCCATTACACATGTGGGCATAGCAATCACATTTGGCTTAATTGTATCAGCTATGATCTATACCATTGGTGATATTTCAGGTGCACATTTAAACCCTGCTGTTACAATTGCCTTTTGGGTAGCAAAAGAGTTTCCTGCTAAAGAGATTATCCCATATATTATAAGCCAAGGGATAGGAGCATTTATTGCAAGTTTTGCCCTTAAATTTTTATTTCCGGCTAATCAAGTGCTTGGCTCTACTTTACCTTCAGGTTCGCCAATGCAGTCTTTCATCTTAGAACTGATCTTAACTTTTATTTTAATGTTTGTTATTCTTCATGTAGCTAAAGGCAGTAAGGAACAGGGTATGTTTGCAGGCTTGGCGATTGGTTCGGTTGTTCTTTTAGAGGCAATGTTTGCAGGTCCCATTTGTGGTGCATCCATGAATCCTATACGCTCTCTTGCTCCTGCAATTGCATCAGGTCATTTAGAACATTTATGGGTTTATATCACTGCTCCTGTAATAGGTGCGGTAATAGCAGTATTTAGTTGGATGGGTTTAAAACAAAAAGAAAATTAAAAAACAATGAAAGCAAAAAAATCATTCTGGGCGTCAATTACAGGCAGTCTTACTTCGGTAGCGCCTATTTTATTTTCTGCTTGCAAAAGCGGGGCTTGTGTTGGCGTTTGTGTAAGTCCTGTGGCTTCAATATTTGGTATTTCGTCTGCAACTATAGCAAGTTCTCCCATTATGTCTGTAATCGAACCTGTTTTAATTGCGTTAAGCGCTGTGTCGTTTACCATTTCATATTACTCGCTTTATGTTTTACCTAAATTCAATTGCAATACTTCTGATGGTTGTGGTTGTGAACCAACAGCAAAAGAAAAACGTAATATAAAAATCAATAAAGCGGTTTTTTGGATAGGCTTAATGTTAAGTATTGGCTTTCTGAGTTATTTTGAAATTTCAAAATATCAGGCAGCAAATAACGCCGCAAACCCTCAAACTGAATGTTCAACCACTGAGTGTGCACCAGGCGAATGTACAGATACCGAAACTAAATCATGTTCAGATTCTACCGCTTGTGATGGCACAAGTTGTGGTGAATAATCTACATTTAAAAATCATAAATTTAATTCAATTAGTCCGTTCCCTATCGGGACAGGCTATCCGCTTTTATCTTTTTATCCTTTCGCTTCTTCCCAACCTATAAAAAGGATAACCGCTTCTATCCCTAACGGGTAAAACTTTACCACTTATTTCCAAATTCCAACCACTTATAAAGTGGCTTATCTGTTTTAACAAATCTTTAGGATAGCTGTGTATTGTTTGGCACAATCATTCGTTATAGACCCTAAATCTTTAAAATCGGATATATTGAAAACACAAAAAGAAAAAAGAATCACCCGAACTCTTTCTCTTCCTTGCTCGCTTTCTTAAAGTAAAGCAGAACACCGATAAAAATCATTAAACAATTTAAATTTAAAAATCATGAGTACTTATATAGAAAGCGGTCACGCAAAAAACACCGCTAATTTCGATCACCTAATTGCTTTGTTAACTACCTACGGTACAAACTATACACCATCAGGCGCAAACTTAGCACTTACTAATTTACAAACCGTTCTTACAAATGCACAAACAGCATTAACCAACGTCAAAAATGAATACAACGGATGGAAAAATGCTACCAATGGCAGAGAGATCGCTTTTGAACCTTTAAAAGGTTTATCAACTCGTTTATTAAATACACTAGTGTCAGTTGGCGCAAACGAGCAAACTATAAAGGATTACAAAACACTTAATGCTAAAGTGCAGGGTTCCAAGTTAACCAAAGCAGATGCAGGAATTGTTACAGACCCAAATGAGGACAGTGCTAACAAAACTACCTTACCGGTAAAGAAAACAGTTTCGGTATCTCAACAAAGTTTCGATAACCTTATTGAGCATTATGATAAGATCATCAAACTCCTGGCTTCGGTTCCTGCATACAACCCAACAGAAACAGCGTTAAAAGTAGCTACACTTCAAACAATGTTAGCTAATATGAAAATGCTCAATTCACTTGCTTATACCAGTTATGCTAAAGTCAGTAACGCAAGAATTGCCCGGAACAAGATCCTTTACGAAAACCCTGATGCGTTAATCGTGTTAGCAAAAGCAGTAAAGGCCTATATTAAAGGTAATTTTGGAGCAACAAGCGCAGAATACGGTCAGGTAAGCACAATAAAGTTAGTTAAAGTCGTTAAGAAATAAGTTTTAGAAATCCTCTAAAATGATAAGGGTAGCCCAAAGGCTACCCTTTCTTTTGTTCTTTATTAATAGTTATTGAGCCTTATTGACCTTTATTAAATGATTTTTCGGTTCGAATCAAATTTAAGTGAAGGGTAAATACAAGCAACAGTACTAAGTTTTACTTGCTTATTATTCATCTGGATCACTAGCTTTCTTTAGCTGGCGAGTTACGCTTAAAGCTAATAAACGATTATAAGACTCTTTAGAGACTAAAGGAACAGCGCCCCTCACTGGCAATAAAGAATTGCTAAGTCTTAATCCGAGTGTCCACTTCTCATTTAATGTGCAGCCAATACCAACGTTGAATGAAAGTTCGTTTCTCTTAAATGGATAATCATTTACTAGTTCGGGCGATAAGTTACCATATAAATGTTCAACATAATTAATCATATATCCCAAACCCGGACCAAATTCAAAATAAATCTTCTTTCTATGGTATTGAAAAAGTACAGGAATTTCAAAATAATGGAGGGTGACATAATGTGGATTCTCTCCAGCTCGCGCGCCACCGATTCCTTTATCTAAAAGTAGAAGTTCAGTTTGAGCCGTCCATTTTTTGTTCATTTTTAATTGGAACCAAAATCCTCCTAAAAAGGAATCGTCAGGACGACTCTTAGTAAGATCTCCCGTGAGCGTATGAAGCGAATATCCCAGCTTAAGCCCAACGCGATATGGTGACTTGTAGTTATGCTGAGCGTATAGCCTAACACAATTAAAAATGATTATCGTAGCAAGAATTTTTTTCAATAAGTTAATAACGTAATTTTATCTGAAAAATTATACCAAACTCAATTTTAAAATAAAGTAGCAGTCTGGTCTACTTACACAGTTAATTGGACAGCCCCAGAATAATTAAGTGTAAAAGTAAAACACGCTTCCCGATTCTTTGAACTCGGAGGTGTAACATTAGAACTCGGAGGTGCAAAAGTATTTCTTGCAGGTGCAACCTTAGAACTCGGAGGTGTAACTTTAGAACTTGCAGGTGCAACAATAGAACTCGTGGGTGCAAAAGTAAAACTAGCTGCTGTTTTCTTAAATACACATCGACCTAACCGCTTAGTACACTAAACCGCCACAATTTGCCGACCTGTGTGCATAGACCTGTGTGTATAGACCTGTGTTCAAGTCTACCCACATTTTGCAAGCACATTTGGGCGCTTATTACCAATGGTAATAATTTTAGTTGCGCCAAATAAGCTTTCAAAATTTCCTCCCCGCCTGTGTGTGCTATCAGAACAAGCAATTTTTCAAATTGCCTCTCCTATCGCTCAGTAAAAACTAAAAACAGTGTTTCAAACTAAATATTCGGCAACCAACTAACCGCACTACCAACTAAGTTCGGCGGCCACGTACCTGGGTGCAAACTAAATAGAGCGCACTGAAACATAACCGCACCTACCAAAAATGCGGGCAGAAGTATAAGCATTTGCAATAAATGCCGCTTCGCGAAAGACAATCATTTTTGCATTGCAAATGCATAGAAACATTCTATCTTTGTTATTAGTATTCGGTTGAAGAGTGCCTTGAGCCGCACTTCCGGTAGCTGCAATCCGTTATGGGCAAGTTTAAAAAACGACACTACATTGCGGACAGATGAGCGAGCCACCGATAATTATTGGTGAAATTGCTTGATTGTAATAACTGACAATAAAAAAGTGGAGACCATCGACCACTCTAAAAACGCGGCTAAACAGAAAAGCCAAAAGAGTAAGACAAATAATAAATAATATGGAAACAATAAACGAAAATCCAAATGTTACAAAAAAAAGACACGGATGCTTGACAGCATGGTTAGTCTTAATGACTATTTTAAATTCACTAGCTGCAATTGTATATCTTTTTGCTGGAGATTGGATTTCTAAAAATTTACCTGAAGGTATTTCAACCCCATTGTTGATTTTATTGGCATTATTAGGAGTAGCAAATGTGATTTTTTCTGTTTTACTTTTTCAATGGAAAAAATGGGGTTTTTGGGGTTTTATTATTACAAGTATTGGAGCATTAATTGTCAATCTTAGTATTGGGTCAGGTATTGGGAAATCTTTATTTGGATTAGTTGGTATATCAATCTTATATGGAATTTTGCAAATCAAAAAAGACAATGTTTCAGCTTGGAAGAATTTAGAATAAAACCAGCCCATAACAGCAGCTCAAATTTAATTTGGGCATTCGGCTTCGGCATTTGCAAAAGCGGTCGCGCCCGCGAAAGAAGTTTATTTGCGCTTTGCAAATGTCCATTAAGCAGTTATCTTTGTCAGTAATGTTTCGGTAGAAAGAGTTTCAAAACCAAAACTAAAATTTAGCTGCATTCCGTTAG
>JANPOX010000418.1:0-3245 GCA_031428235.1 Bacteroidia bacterium
CTCTCCTCTTCCGGCAGATGTAATTCTAGTAGGATCTGTTTTTGAGTTCTGTAGTAATATTTTGGTAACAGATGTTGCTCTGATAACACTTAGATCCCAATTATCTTTTATTTCGCCAGCGCCTTTCATGGGCACATCATCCGTATGTCCTTCTACTAAAATATTAATTTCAGGATTTTGTTCCAATACTTTAGCCACATTTTTTAAGGCATCAACGCCTTTTGGCTGAACAGCTGTTTTACCACTTTCAAATAATAAGGATTCATCCATACTCACATATACTTTTCCGTTTTTTTGAGTAATAGTTAAACCTTTCCCTTCAAAACCTAACAAAGCATCCTGTAGTTTCTTTTTCAAATCAGCTGTAGCTTGATCTTTGTTCTTTAAAATAGACTCTAATTCATTTACACGTGCTTCACGCTTTTTCAATTCAGCAGATAGGGCATCTAAATCCTGTTGTTGCTTGTTTAAGCGCGCCTCCAGAGCTTTTAATTCATCTTCTTTTTTAAGCAATTGTTCTTGTGTCATTTGTAACTGACCACTCAGTTTAGCATTGTCTTTTTCAGAGCCAACCAACATGCGGTTATACTTATCTAAAAGCTGATCATTGACAGAGTTTAACTTATCATATTTATTTTGCAATAAACGCAGGTTAGTCGCCATAATGGAAGTATCGCGTTGTAAGCCAGCCATTTCTTTGCCTTCTTTCGTAAGTTTTTCGTTTAGCTCCGCTAACTTTGCTTCGTTTTCCTGGTTCGATTTTTTTAAAGCGGCAGACTCTGTTTCGCAGTTAGTAAGTTTACTTTTTGTTTCTTCCATTAAACGCTGTGGAACACACGAGGTTAAAAAGAATAACGTAATGCAGATTGGTAAAAAATTAGCTTTCATTTTTAGTTTTATTATAAAACAAAAATAAACCTATTAACGAGGGCTGTTTGAAGAGGCAATGGTATTTATTAACAAAAGGTGTTTGTTAATTTTTATGTTATTTTGGAAGAAGTGCTTTTTCAATACGGGCAGAAACAATCTCAGCCAACTGAGAGAAATAGACACTAATGATCTTGGAAGGATTATTAATGTTTACCGGAAGGTTTACCTCAGCTATTCCGGAATTAATTTCCTTAGCATCCAGGGTATAAATTGTATAATGCAATATGATCTTTCTGGTGGGATTACTGTTTAAATCACCGGGCATTCCGTTGAGTGATTTTATATCCAATTCATTAATGAAAAGAAATAAATCCGTTTTATACTTTCCTCCTAAAGAAGGCACCAATGTAGCATTCTTTAATTTTGCATTCATGAAACGGGCATCACTATTGCTTTCAACTGATAGCTGACCATTGGCAATTGTTTTTTCTTCCTTTTCTTTTACCGGTGGTTTGTAATTATCCTGGTTAGGAACTTTCATGTACTGATACGATAAATACTGATAAATATTCTCGAGGTCTTTTTTAGTCTTCGTTGTATCTTCCAGCAAATCTACGACCGGCATTTTTGGTTTCAATTTCTTATAGAACTGCTCATTTAAACCATCCCTCATCAAAGCTTTAATCTGTTTGGCAGTGAGCTTAGTTTCTTTATTGATCATGAAATCAATTTCACTTAAATACATCCTATTTTCAAAAGGAATCAGCATGATTTTATGCTTAGAAAGAGCTTCTTTGGTAGTTGGCTTATTACCTGAATTAATTGTTTTGTCCTGGGCTTGCATATTAAATGTGCCAAACGCAAAACAAAAGATCAATAAAATTTTATTGGTGTAAAACACTTTAATCATTAGTCTATATAACAGCAAGATTAAAAAAAGTTACTTAAAAAAGTGAACGAAATCATTTAAATTGGCATACAACATTAAAAACAATAATATCGCCATTCCAACATATTGCGCGTAGGTTAAAACTTTAACACTCGGCGCTCTTCTCGTAATCATTTCGTAAAGCGTGAATACAACGTGTCCGCCATCTAAAGCTGGAATTGGCAGTAAGTTCATAAATGCCAAAACAACTGATAAAAATGCCGTGCGATTCCAAAAATCTTCCCAGTTCCACTCTTCTCCAAACATTTTAGACATAGACTTAAATCCTCCAATGTGCTTGTAACCTCCGGTACTCGGAGTAAAAATCATTTTAAACTGACGAATATATTTATCCAATTCCTGGCCTGTTTTTACAACGCCGGCGGGAAAAGATTCAAAGAAACCATATGCCTTTGTTTCAATACTGATGATGCCAAGTTTTACAAGATCCTGAGGACGACCGGCAAAGGCTGCTTCGATTTTACCTTCTTTGGTTACCTTAACAGGAACAGTAACATTAACAGCATTTCTCTCAACATTTAAATTTATGGTTTGCCCTGCAAATTGTTTAATACTTTGCTTAAACTCATCATGAAATGTTAAATGAATGGTATCATTTATGCCAACCACTCTATCAAATTCTTTTAAACCGGCTCCTTTATTAATAGACCCTTTTGTAAACTCAGCGAAAATAGCAGGCGTTCGTGGATTACCAAAACCAAACTTTTCGGAAGTAGCAATCTGATCAATAAAATCTTTAGGCAAGGTCAACTCTACTTTCTCACCATTTCTATCAATCTGAACGGTATGGCCTAATAAAATCTCAATCCTCAAATCATCTAAATATTTTACATGCAGACCGTCCACTGAAATGATCTTATCCCCGGTTCTGAAACCGACAGCCATTCCTAATGAATCGGAACATTCAATACCATCCTTTAAACTACTCATAGGGATTTTTTTCTCTCCCCACGTAAATAATATCATGGCATAAATTATAAACGCTAATAATACGTTTACAATAATACCTCCCAACATTACAATTAAACGTTGCCAGGCCGGATGTGCTCTGAATTCCCATGGTTCAGCAGGTTTTTTCATTTGCTCAGTATCCAGGTTCTCATCAATCATTCCTGCTATTTGCACGTAACCACCCATCGGGAACCAGCCAATACCATATTCTGTATCGCCAATTTTCTTTTTAAATAAAGCAAAATTTAAAACTCCCGGTAAGGGAAATAAAAAATCAAAAAACAGATAAAATTTATCCACCCGTATTTTAAACATACGTGCTGTAATAAAATGTCCGAACTCGTGCAATAAAATCAGCAAGCCCAGGCTCGTAATAAATTGCGCTATATTGATAAAAGTACCCATATTTAAAAAGTGCTTAGTTATTCGTTTGTTTTGAGTTAATTAACTCTTTAGTAAGTATTCTTGTTTCTTT
>JANPOX010000419.1:0-2270 GCA_031428235.1 Bacteroidia bacterium
GATATTTGGATGTGTAAGAAGAATGGTGACAGTTGGGATAAGCCGGTGAATTTAGGTTTTGATATCAATACATCTGGCGATGAAGTTTTTCCTTCTGTGAAAAAAGATGGAACGCTTTATTTTTCATCAAATGGCTTACCGGGTTTTGGTGACCTAGATATTTTTTCAGCAAAGAAGGTTGATAATAAATGGTTGTTGAACAGGAACGAAGGTTTATATCTGAATAGCAAGGCCGATGATTTTGGAATCACTTTTATGAATGATACGGTGGGCTATTTTTCTTCCAATCGTGAAGGCGGCAAAGGAGCAGATGATATTTATTATTATAAATTCACTAATAAAAATATTTCAGTTGATGGCATTGTTCTCTTAACAGAGAACGCTAATGACCCGGCAAAGAATGTAAAAGTTTATCTGTTGGATGGTGATGGAAAAGCGATTGATTCTACCCAAACAAATGATAAAGGATATTTTGTGTTCAGAGACCTTGATGCCGATAAAGTTTATATGGCTGAGATAGAAGGAACTGAGGCTAATCTTAAAAATAAATCAAGGTATTATTTAGCAGATAAAAATTCTAAAATAACTCGTATTACTCACAATGCCGGTAGTGGACAAAAATTTGTTTTTAAAAATCTGCCGGTTGACCCTAATGGAATGCCTGATTTGTATAATGATGATGACTTGAGTTTAGCGGGAAATTTATTATACGGTGAAAATCCAAGTAAACCCATCGCCAATAAAAAAGTGATCATTAAAAATGAATATGGAGATATTGTTGAGGAAACCACCACGAATGAATTTGGTGCTTTTGCCTTTAGAAATTTACCGTTGGATCAGAATTATTCCATCACTGTTGTGGATGATGATATGCCAGTAAATACAAAAATTATAATGACCAACAAGAGCGGAAAAGAAGTTAAAGTAGCCCGTTCTGATTCCAAAGGTAATTTTAAATTTTCTTTATTAAGCGTTGATAAAACTGCAATTTCTGATCTAAATGTGGATGATAAAGATTTGGTCATGAACTTAAATGGTTACTTATATGATCAGGATAAAAAAGCCATCAGTAATGCCAAGGTTACTATTTTTAATAAAACAGAAGTAATTGAAAATATTTTAACAGATGATAAAGGCAGATTTGCTTTTAAGAATTTAGGTACCGATCAAAACTATTTGTTTAGTATTGATGATTCTGATCCGCGGATGAAAAATATAACCAAAGTATATGTGGCCGATTCAAAAGGTAGGATTTATCGGGAAATTAAGAAAAATACAAGTGGTAAATTCCAATTTGATTTGATTGAAGTTGACAGGTCGGCAATGGGCGAATATTCAGTGGATGACCCATGGTTGGAAGTTCTGGATATGAAAAATAAAGAAAAACAAAAATCAATTACAATCATAGAGAGTTTAACATATGCTTACGGTGATTATAAAATTGATGCAGCTGGTCAAAATATTTTAGACAAAGTGATTACAGTTTTAAATTCCAACAAGGATCTGAACATTGAGATCAGTTCTCATACCGATTCCAGAAGTTCGGATGTTTTCAATATGGGTTTATCTCAAAAAAGAGCAAAAGCTGCGGTTGACTATATCATTTCAAAAGGAATTAATAAAGTGCGTTTGAAAGCAATTGGTTATGGTGAAACACGGTTATTAAATAACTGTAAAAATGATGCTGATTGCTCTGAAGAAGAACATTCAAAAAATAGACGAACAGAATTTAAAATTGTAGAGGTTGGAAAACTTTAAATTTATAAAAATATTTATTAATTTTAAAACATAGGCCTTGTCTATGTTTTATTGTTTAAAAGGTTATACATGAAAAAATTTTACATTTTAATAATAGCTTTATTATCTCTTCATTCGTTTTCACAGAGTGATTATTCCCGTTATTACAATTCCTGGAGATTAGGGTTAAACATTGGTGGTGCTTGGCAAACAGCTGATTACAGAAGTTGTTGGGGAATGGCAGGAGGATTAACTCTTGAAAAAGGATTGCATGAAAACAAAACCAATATTTTTTCTTTTGCTATCAGGGGACGTTATTTAGCGGCCAATACTTATGGGATGGATTATAATCGTAATTATGATGTTAAGACTAATGATGCTTACAATGGAAAATATGATCCTGTAGTTAATTTTGTTGATAGCGTAAAGCCAGGCAAGCAATATGTGTATGATAATTATAAAATGACCCTTGGTGAAGGTTCACTGGAGCTTCAGTTAACATTTAACCGTTTAAGAGAAAGAACACATGTTTT
>JANPOX010000420.1:0-4332 GCA_031428235.1 Bacteroidia bacterium
ACATCAGCTTTAATAAATTTCCAGTTTTCATGATCTGAAGATGGTAACTTTGACATAAAACCAGTAGATAAATCATCAACAACCACAACGAAATTTTCTTTATCCTGTACCAGTTTTTCAACTAATGCACCACCAACATTTCCGGCTCCTCCGGTTACTAAAATTTTTCTCATAAGGTTTCCTATATCCATAGCGAATATACTAATTTTAGGTTAAATAATTAGAAAGCAATTACTAATTCATAACCCAAAATTTGCTTACTTTTAGC
This sequence comes from Bacteroidia bacterium, assembly GCA_031428235.1. Classification (GTDB taxonomy): domain Bacteria; phylum Bacteroidota; class Bacteroidia; order B-17B0; family Aurantibacillaceae; genus UBA4416. The sequence continues at coordinate 269 of JANPOX010000420.1, forward strand.
GCCATGAACATAGAACATTTTTTATCTATTACTATATCACAGGTTATTAATGAGTTGTTTGAATTATCATGCACCTCAAAAGATATTATCCTTCAAAAAACAAAAAAAGAATTCGAAGGTGATTTTACCCTGGTAACATTTCCTTATATAAAAGCAGCGAAAGCCACTCCCGAAAAAACAGGTGAATTAATTGGGGAACAACTACTTAAAATCAATCCCTCCATTACTAAATTTAATGTCGTAAAAGGATTTCTTAATTTTTCTTTAGCCAATGATTTTTGGTTGTCGGAATTCAAATCAATCAGTAATGAAGCGGACTATGGAATAAAACCGGCAAAAAGCAGTGGTAAGCAAATGATGCTTGAATACTCTTCTCCCAATACCAACAAGCCTTTACATTTAGGCCATGTTCGTAATAATTTATTGGGCTATTCGGTAGCTACCATCATGAAAACACAAGGTCATGATGTTATCAAAGTAAACCTGGTAAACGATCGCGGAATTCATATCTGTAAAAGTATGATTGCCTGGAAGTTATTTGGAAATGGAGAAACTCCTCAATCCAGTGGATTGAAAGGAGATCATTTGGTTGGAAAATATTATGTAGCATTTGATAAAGCTTATAAAAAAGAAATTCAAATTTTAATAGATAGCGGAATTTCAAAAGAAGATGCAGAAAAGCAAGCTCCTATCATGTTACAAACCCAACAAATGCTGTTGAAATGGGAAGCCAATGACTCAGAAACCATCGATTTATGGAAGATGATGAATGGCTGGGTTTATGAGGGATTTGAAGTTTCTTATAAAAAACTGGGAGTTGATTTTGATAAAATGTATTACGAAAGCAATACGTATTTATTAGGAAAAGAAATTGTTCAGGAAGGGCTTTCAAAAAATGTATTTTATAAAAAAGAAAACGGAAGTGTTTGCATAGACCTGACAGAGGATAAACTGGATGAAAAAGTAGTGTTACGAAGCGATGGCACTTCGGTTTATATTACACAGGATTTAGGAACTGCCATTGAACGTTTTAAAGAATTTCCAGCAATCAGTAGAATGATTTATACGGTTGGTAATGAACAGGATTATCATTTTAAAGTTCTATTTAAGATCCTTGAAAAACTGGGTTATTCCTGGGCAAAAGAATGTTACCACTTAAGTTATGGGATGGTTGAATTGCCTGAAGGTAAAATGAAAAGTCGTGAAGGCACCGTTGTTGATGCCGATGATTTGATGAATGGCATGGTGGCCACAGCTAAAGAAACCACCGAAGAATTAGGGAAAGTTGAAGGCTTTACACATGATGAACTCGAAGAACTATACCAAACCATTGGAATGGGTGCTTTAAAATATTTTATTTTAAAAGTAGATCCAAAAAAGAAAATGCTGTTTGATCCTAAAGAAAGTATTGATTTTAATGGCCACACTGGTCCGTTTATTCAATACACGCATGCCCGGATTAAATCTATATTGCGAAAATTTGCCGGTAAGCCAAGTGAGATCAACATTTCTGACGAAATAACTCTTCATGAAAAAGAAAAAGAACTGATCAAACTGCAATACGATTTCCCGAAAATATTGGAAGAATCAGCAAATACTTATAATCCTGCAGTTGTGGCTAATTATATTTATGAACTAACTAAATTATTTAACCAGTTCTATAATGAATGCCCGGTTTTAAAAGAAGAAAACAAAACCATTAAAGAATTCAGAATAAAACTAATTGATACTACTGCAGGGATCATTAAAACCGGAATGCTATGTTTAGGGATTGATGTTCCTGAAAGGATGTAATATGTTTGCCCGGATTAAGATATTGACTAATTTAGTATTGCGCTCCTTTAATTCAACATTTATTCATCTTCTATGAGGATTATAATTTTAGTGTTTCTTATTTGCATGGCAGGCATTTTTCATGCTCAGAAGCCTTCCGTATTATTTAATAAGTTGAAATATGCTCAGTCGGATACACAAAAAATAAATACTTTAAATGCTCTAACTAAAATCTATCTTGATGTCAATATAGATTCTGCAAACCTATTTAATAACCAATCTGTTTTTATTGCTTCTAAAGCTGCCAATGAAAAATTTTCATACAAAGGTATTGCATATAAAGCGCAACTATTTCGAAAAAAGAAGAGCCTGGATTCGGCTCTTATCATCGCTAATAATGCCTATGATATAGCTAAAAAGTATGGTAATCCCAGTGATATTGCTAATGCCTATAATATAACAGGAACTATCTACGAACAATCCAACAAAAGTGAATTAGCCACTGAAAACTACACTAAAGCGTTAAAGATCAGTAGTAGTGCAAAGGATAAAAAAGAGATGCTCTCTTCCTATTTGCACTTAGGAATTAATTATAAAAAAACGAATAAAACTACGGAGGCTCTTTTCAATTTATTAGAAGCCATGAAAATTTCAGAGGAAATTAAAGACTCTAGTGTCATTTTTACTACTTGTATCAACTTAGGTTCAATGTATGAAAGAACAAAAGACCATCATAAAGCAATGGAATGCTATAAAAAGGCTCTTTATATTGTTAAATCTGATAAGGATAAGGATGAAGATGATTTGGCAATTTGCTATTTTAAAATTGGTAAGTTATTTCAATCATTAAAAATAACCGACAGCGCCAAATATTATTTAACAGAAACATTAAAAATACATTTAAAACGAAACGATGAGGAAGGACTGATATTCGATTACTCAAATATAGCAAGCTATGAAGCCGAAGTTGGCGATTTTGTTAGTGCCGAAAAAAATTACAGAAAAGCGCTCGCCCTTGGTTTAAAAATCAATGACAGTATAAGGCTCAATCTTTTATATTCCTATTTAGGCGGCATGTTTCGTGACAAAAAGGACAACAATAATGCATTGAAGCATTATAAAATAGCTTTATCGTATGGTACTAAATTGATTGCGACAGAAACCATCATGATGGAATATAAAAAACTGGCTGAAATTTATATTGAAAAAGGGAACTACAAAGAGGCTTTGGAAAACTATATGAAATATAAATTGTGGTCCGATCAATCTTACAATGTCGCCGAAACTAAAAAACAAACCGAACTAAAACTGAATTATGAATTTGAACAAACCCAAAAGAAAATCGAAGCTGAAACCAAAGCAAAAGAATTAATTAGTCAGGCTGAATTAGAACAGGAACGTAAACAACGTAATTATCTTTTATTTGGGCTAGGCCTCATTAGTTTAATGCTGATCATCACTGTCAAAAACTACAGGGCCAAACAAAAAGCGAACACTATTTTACATAAACAAAAACTGGAGATTGAACATCAGAAAAAATTAGTGGAAGCAAAAAATATTGAGATCAATGATAGTATTAATTACGCGCTTCGGATTCAAACCGCTAGTATTCCTAAAAAAACAGAATTAGATACATTTTTCAAAAATTACGATTTGTTTTTTAAACCAAAGGATGTAGTAAGTGGTGATTTTTACTGGGCAGAGAAAACAAACGAACATTCATTAATTGCTATTGGTGATTGTACGGGACATGGTGTACCAGGAGCCATTACAAGCATGATTGGAAGTATGCTATTGAACGAGATCTTTCATCTTAAAAACATTTATCAGCCTAATGAAGTATTAACTGAATTAAATCGCCTGGTAAAATTAACACTACGGCAGGATAGTGAATCACTCACAAATGATGGAATGGATATTGCTTTTTGCAGTTTGAATAACCAAACTCTTGAGTTGCATTATGCCGGAGCAAACAGGCCACTATATGTGATCAATTCAGAAGGCGAACTTGATGAATATAAGGCTACAAAAATGTCAGTGGGTGGACAAGTAGCACTGATACAGAATTATGATCTGCATACTATTCAACTTCAAAAAGGTGATACGATTGTTTTATCTACCGATGGTTATCCCGATCAGTTTGGCGGTGAAAAAGAAAAGAAATTTACATCCAAAGCTTTCCGGAACCTACTAATAGCAAATCATCATTTATCTTCACAAGAACTCAAAAATGTGATTGAATTAAATTATCATAACTGGAAAGGAAAATATGATCAGACGGATGATATCCT
>JANPOX010000421.1:0-6238 GCA_031428235.1 Bacteroidia bacterium
CCTAAAGATACATTAAAATTATACGCAGGATTGATTGTATATCCTAACTGGATTTTAGTGATCGTATTATTATAAAGTGCATACTTGTTTAAGGTAAGCCATTGTAAATTTAGTTTTGCATTTAAAAAAGCCCGCTTATATTTCAGGTCTCCCAATAAAACCAATTCCTTTCCATAACCAGGTGTATAGGCGAGATTCTGACTGTAATGGGAGAAACTTTGGTTACTATACGTTCCAAAAGGACTATTATAAGATCCTTCAGCAACATCATTATACTCTGCCTGCAGCATCAGATTCTTTAATCCAAAAGCATCAAAATATTTTGCCCCGGCCTGATATCCAAAAGCATTTCCTAGTTTATAAGTATTACTGAAATCATCTCCCATAACCTGCCCATACAATGAGATTTTATTAGTAATTTTTATATTTGTTGTAGCTCCTACTACGATATTGTTTTTATTACTTAATCCGTAAAAACCAAGATTGGTAAAAATAACCGGATTAAAATATTGCCAATCCAATTGGTGGCGATTCATACTATCTGCCGCATTCCAGATCATTCCTTGAAACAATCCAATATTTATTCTCTTACTTAAATTGTAACTCAAATATTGAAGAGATACAGCCTTTTTTTGAAACAAGGGTTCGGTGAATTTCGGAGTAATAGCGCCACCCGTTGTTAAATTCATCAAAACCGCGTAAATGTTTGTGTATTGAAGTTTTCCTTTCAGCCACTCAGAGGTAAGCCGCAAATACGGGTAATTAAAAGCGTTATCACTTAATAACAAGGAACGGTATCCGTTTCCAATTTTCTGTTTACCATGTCCTACCTGAATATTTAATTTTTTAATAGGTTGGTAAGAAATAAAACCGGAAGAAAATGCGTAGTCATAGCCAGTTGTTTTAAACACTTTATACCGACCCTGACCTGGAACTATTTTTGTTTGATTATTATAATTGGATATATAATGAGGGAATTGGCTTTGGTTTTCGGAAAACATCGATTCAAAATAAAAATCTTTTCCGATACTTCCGCTGGCGATAAAACCTCTTGTGTTCGTATAAATTCGTTGTGCTATCGTGGTATCATAAAACGCACGACCTGTTTCAATGTTTAATAGAGGATCCACTTTAAATTCATACTTACCTGATTTTGGTTTAATATGAATTAAATGGTCAAAAAATACTTTTTGAACGATAGGATCGTCAGCAATGTATTTAAATACAAGAGTTGTATCACCTATAAATTCATATTTCTTATTAAAAAAAGGAATGTAAGGTTGTATGCCTGGATGGATTTGTTCAGAATCAAGTTGTGCTAATTGCCTTTGAGAAAAAGTATTAAAAAAATAGTCGTTTGGTAAATTGTAAAATTGCGATTTAAGGGAAGGAGAAAGAAGGCACAGAATAAAAGATAAAAGATTTTTATGCCTCTTAAACAGTATATGTATATTCCTTATAAAAATCACTGATGAGGCTATCTTTTATGTTACGTCTTATATCTTAAATCTATTTTCTACCACGCTTTAATGCCTTCTTTCTTTTTAAAATCTTCATAAACCTGTTTAATCCCTTCCGGCAACTCAATTTTATGTTTCCAGCCCAGAGAATGCAAATAAGATACATCCATTAATTTACGAGGCGTTCCATCAGGCTTTGACAGATCATGAACGATTTCTCCTTTATAACCAACGATATCTTTTATTAAAAGTGCCAGATTTTTGATTGTCAAATCAGTACCTGAACCTATATTCACAAATTTTTCACCGTCATAAGTCTGCATTAAAAACACACAGGCATCACCCAAATCATCGGCATGCAAAAATTCTCTCATTGGAGTACCTGTTCCCCACATTTCTACTGATGGTAAATTACTTTCTTTAGCATCATGGAACTTACGGATCAACGCTGGCAAAACATGCGAATTATTTAAATTGTAATTATCATTAGGGCCATACATGTTTGTAGGCATTACCGAAATAAAATTACAGCCGTACTGTCGCTTATAACTTTCGCACATTTTAATACCGGCAATTTTAGCAATAGCATAAGGTTCGTTAGTTTCTTCTAAGAGCCCCGTCAACAAATACTCTTCCTTTAAAGGTTGTGGCGCTAGTTTTGGATAAATGCAGGAGCTTCCCAAAAACATTAACTTTTTTACACCATTTAGATAAGAATTATGGATCACATTATTTTGGATCATTAAATTCTCATAAATAAAATCTGCCCTAAAAGTATTGTTCGCTTGTATGCCCCCAACTTTGGCAGCTGCTAAAAAAACATATTCGGGTTCTTCATTTGCAAAAAATTGTTTTACTTGCTGCGAATCACGCAGATCAAGTTCTTTGGATGTTCTTGTAATGATATTTGTAAGGCCTTTTTTTTGCAGGTTTCGCATGATCGCTGAACCTACCATGCCCCGGTGGCCTGCAATGTATATTTTGGAATTAGTCTCCATCAATCTTTATGTTTTAAAAAAACCTCCTAAAGGAGGTTTAAATTTTACTCTTTATAATTTAAAATTTTATGCCCACCATCCAGTAAATATTTATCTCTTTTAAAAAGTTCGACATCTGCTGCAACCATTTCTTTACAAAGTTCAGAAACCGTATAGGTTGGCGTCCATCCCATATTTACTTTTGCCTTGGTAGCATCTCCTACTAACAAATCAACCTCAGCCGGACGATAGTATTTAGGATCAATCTCTACTAACACTTTGCCACTTGCTACATCAATACCTTTTTCATTTTCTGCCTTACCTTCCCATTTTAAAGTCATACCAACCTCAGCAAAAGCCATATTGATAAATTCACGAACAGAGATCTTTATTCCAGTTGCCAATACATAATCTTCTGCAACATCCTGCTGTAACATCCGCCACATTCCTTCTACGTAATCTTTCGCATGTCCCCAATCTCTTTCCGAGTCAATGTTTCCCATGAATAATTTTTCCTGCAATCCCAGGCTAATCTTTGCAACAGCGCGTGTGATTTTACGGGTCACAAAAGTTTCTCCTCGCAAAGGACTTTCATGGTTGAATAAAATACCATTGCAGGCAAACATATCGTAAGCTTCACGGTAATTTTTGGTAATCCAAAACGCGTATAATTTTGCAACACCATAAGGACTACGTGGATAAAAAGGAGTTGTTTCTTTTTGAGGAATTTCCTGCACCAAACCATACAATTCTGAAGTAGATGCCTGGTAGAAACGGGTTTTCTTTTCTAAACCTAATATACGAATGGCTTCTAAAATTCTTAAAGTGCCAATCCCATCAGCATTTGCTGTGTATTCCGGCGTATCAAAACTCACTTTCACGTGCGACATTGCCGCTAAATTATATATTTCATCGGGCTGCACTTCCTGAACAATCCTTATCAAGTTAGTACTGTCCGTAAGATCTCCATGATGCAATTTAAAATTGACATGTTTCTCATGCTGATCCTGATATAAATGATCAATCCTATCGGTATTGAACAACGAACTTCTGCGCTTAACGCCATGAACACTGTAACCTTTACTTAATAATAATTCTGACAGATATGCTCCGTCCTGACCTGTTACACCTGTGATTAATGCTACTTTACCCATGATAATTGTTAGAATAGCAATATTACGAAAAATTAACGAAAACTTTGCGGGATTTTTATGGTAGAATGCGGTTGTTAAATGAAGTTTTTTAATAGCTTTGCTACCAAATTTTAAGTAATGAAAACAACATTTGGCAAACAAAACTATCAGATCTTTATTGGAGGCATTATATTGATCATACTAGGTTATTTATTAATGATCGGTGGTGGAAGTGAAGATCCAAATGTGTTTAATCCTGCTATTTTTGATGCACAACGTATTACCATTGCTCCAATGGTTTGCCTGTTAGGATTTGTGACTATCATCGTCGCTATTATGTGGCGACCAAAATCTAAAAACGAAGAAGCTTAACCTTCTTTTTATCCTTTTCATATGACGTATTTTCAAGCATTCATTATAGCCATAATTGAGGGCTTAACAGAGTTTTTGCCAATTTCTTCTACCGGCCATATGATTCTGGCTTCATCCTTAATGCAGATAGAAAATCCACAATTTGCTGAAACTTTTGAAATCGTAATCCAGCTGGGCGCTATTTTAGCCGTACTGTTTCTTTACATTAAACGTTTTTTTGTGAGCTTCACTATTTATTTAAAATTATTAGTTGCATTTCTTCCAACCGGTATCATCGGGTTACTTGCCTATAAAACGATCAAACTTTATTTATTCAACCCTTATGTTGTGAGTGTTTCTTTAATTGTAGGTGGAGTTGTTTTATTGTTTCTGGATAAATGGAGTGCAAAAAAAGAATCTGAATATAAAGAGATTGAAGACATCAGTTATATCAACGCTTTAAAGATTGGATTGATTCAGTGCATTTCCATGGTTCCGGGAGTTTCAAGATCTGCAGCTACCATTTTTGGTGGTATTTTTTCAGGATTTAATCGCCAACAAGCCGCTGAATTTTCTTTTCTATTAGCCATTCCAACTATGTTTGCCGCCTCCGGTTATGACTTATTAAAAGAAAAAGATAATATCCATAGGAATGATATTACTATTTTAATATTTGGAGGCTTAATAGCTTTTATTGTGGCGTTTTTTGCCGTTAAAGCCTTTGTGACTTTTTTAAACAAATACGGATTTAAACATTTTGGTTATTACCGGATTGCACTTGGTGTAATTTTTTTAGTTTACGCTTTAAGTACAGGCTTGCAATTGACCGCTTAGTATAATTTTTATTCAATTTTTTTTAAGGCCATAAAAAAATCGTGACGATTTCCACCATCACGATTCTTACATTGTTATTTATGCTGGATTAGTTCTTAATAAATTTCTTAGTAGTGATATTCGATCCTTGCTGAACCCTAATAAAATAAACCCCGGTTGAGAATTCATTTAACGGCACTGCAATTTTTTGACCCTCATTAATTGCATGTGTTAAAACAACTTTTCCTAAGACGTTAGTGACAGTTACTATTGTGTTTTCTTTTACCTCAGCATTGAATGAAACAATCAATTCTGTCGTTGCAGGGTTTGGAGAAATAGTAAAGATGTCAGTTTGTGAAATTGAAGCGACTCCGGTTAAAACATTAAAGTTATTTTTAACATTGGATTTGGATTTATTAATTTGTTGCGCCGTTTTAGATGTTGCATTACAATTGAATCCATTTCCAATCACTCTGTAAATGGCATTAGGGTAACTTGAGTAAGCAAGGTCGTTTAAAGATGTTTGATTTCCTGCGCAGCTTCCAACTAAAGTCCAGGTACCCGTAGCATTATTATCTCTGAGCAAATCAAAGGTAGATATTGGAGTTAATGGTTGAAACTCTATAACGTAGGTGTTCCAGAAAAAACTTCCTGAACTATTGGTCAGAAAATATATCGTATTATGATACGGACTTAAAGCACTGTAATTACCACAAGTGTCACGAATTTGCAATTTATACCGGTACGATGTAATATTTGGATTTCCGTTAGCAGGAATAATACTTCTTGCAGTATCAACAAATAAACTGAAGGCTGATTGATGCACAGCTCCAATTTGTTTGTAAGTACCTGTACTTACTTCGCGATGTACAATAAAACTATCTACGTTGTTATATGTCGTTTTATCCCAGATGATATTGTTATATTGAGACAGGGAGTCAACCGTTACTTCGCAAATATCAGGTATTTGAGGCGTTACTAAATCTAAACTAAACGTTGCTGATCCTATACACCCATTAGCATCCTGGGAATTTACTGTATAAACAGTGTTTGAAGACGGTTGGGCGTTTATAGTTGAATTAACTATTGCTCCTGGCGACCATGTGTAGGTTGCGGCGCCATTAGCAGTTAATATGTTAGAGCTATTTAAGCATACAAGGTTATTTCCGGTAATAGTAATTGTTGGGCTTGAAACAATATTCAAATCAAGTGTTGCAGTATTTACACAACCATTAACATCGGTGCCGGTTACTGTATATGTTGGCTCTCCCATAAAATGTGCTGTTGGCACTCCGTTTGGCACAGAAGGTGACCATGTGTACGTTGAGGCTCCTCCTCCGGATAATGAAGCAGAAGTTCCATCACAAATTAAGGTAGGCGATGACGAACCTGTTACAGAAGGTAAGGGATTTACAATCACCGAGCCTACTGTTGTTGTTACGCTCGAACAAGCATTTGTTCCTGTTACAACTATACTAAAAGATGTAGTTCCTGTATAAGAAAT
>JANPOX010000422.1:0-2930 GCA_031428235.1 Bacteroidia bacterium
GATATTTAGACGAATAAATTTAAAATAAAGCTTGCAAAAAACTTGTCTTTATCATTCAAAAACTGTTTACTTGCAAAAAGGCAATATAAACCCAAACTTTAAATATTTTCATTATCTTTATTTACTGTTTATAATCCAGTCTATATGGTATATTATCGCTATGTTTTTTTGTTTTTATTGTCTGTAACGCTTGTTTCGGCGCAAACAAAAACGTTACGAAAATATGCTAGCCACTCTAAACAAGCCACCGTTAATTTCCAAAACATTACTCAGGATTTTAGCCCTTCCCTTTTGGTAACAGAAATGCCGAAACCCGGTTCAAAAAAAATGGTGTATTATAATTATCCGGCCAACAAACAAAATCAAAAACTTGCAAATACCCAAACAACCCTTTCAGTTTTAAATCTGGGAACTAATTTTTTTGCAAATCCTTATTCCAATAGTACACCAACCGACAATGACATTGCCATATCAGATTCTGGTATGATCGTTTCTGTGATCAATACCAATATTTTAATTTATAATACAAAAACATCGGTGGCTTCTCCTGTAAAATCTTTAGCCGCTTTTACAACACCGGTCAATAACAAACACCAGGAATTTGATCCGAAGGTGATGTATGATCCAAAAGCTGACCGATTTGTACTTATGTGCCCGGTAGGTTTTGTGGATACTACCAGCAAGATCATTGTTGGCTTTTCGCAAACCAATGACCCTAACGGAAACTGGAATCTTTATACCTTACCCGGAAATCCTTTGAACAACAATCTTTGGTCGGATTATCCCATGATCTCCATGACAGAGAAAGAATTATTTTTAAGCATTAACCTTTTATACAATGATAGTTCCTGGCAAACAGGATTTGTTGAAACGGTAATTTGGCAAATGAAAAAAGACAGTGGCTATGCCGGTTTACCATTAGGATCATACCTTCACAGTAACATTAAATTTAACGGAAAAGCCATCCGTAATTTATGTCCGGCAAAAGGTGGCAGTAAATTATATACACCTAATATGTTCTTTATATCCAACCGCAATTTAGCATCACAAAATGATACTGTATTTATTGTGGAAGTAACGGATACTATTGGAGCACCAACTGCTACTGTTACAACTAAAGCCATTATCACCAACCAGCCTTATTATTTTCCCCCAAGTGGCAGGCAGTCAGCTGTTACACAAAGTCTTGCTACCAATGATGCGCGGAACCTCGGAGCTTTTTATGAAAACAATAAGATACAATACGTTCATAATACAAACAACCCTTTAAATAATCATGTTACTGTTTATTATGGCGTGATTGACAATCCTCAAAGTTCAACGCCAACGGCAACGGGTTATATTCTCAATAATGATACAGTTGATTTCGCTTATCCCAATATTTCATACGCTGGTTTAACTAATACAGATAACACTGCCATTATTTCTTTTGATCATTCTTCCAATAAAATCTTTGCCGGTATTTCAGCAATTAAAGCCGATGCCACAGGTAATTTCTCCAATGTATTACGGATTAAGAACGGGACAAATTTTGTGAATGTACTAAGTGGTAATTTAGAACGATGGGGCGACTATTCAGGTTCACAACGTCGTTACAATAAACCTGGCGAAGTTTGGATGAGTGGGTATTACGGATACAACGTAAGTTCTTTTAATAAAAACAAACATGGGGCCTGGGTAGCTCAACTAGCTGTGGATCCGGGAATGGTAACCGGCATTATAAAAACATCCGAAGAAAATACTTTAAACGGTGCACTGATTTTTCCTAACCCGGCGCAGGAATTATTTGCGGTGGATATTCATTTGGAACAACCCGAATACCTGAGCTTTGAATTATTTGACGTGAACGGAAAATTAGTAGAGCTCCTGTTAAGAGATTGGGTAAAAACAAAAGACAATACTTTTAATTTCAGTTTGCGCGATGTATCCAAAGGAATTTATTTTTTGAAAATCACCGGCAATCATAATACCATCATTACAAAGAAAATTGTAAAACAATAATATTTTTAATGAGCAAACAGCGTTACTTTTTATTTCTAATTCTTTGTGTTGGGTTTTTCACCAACGCCAAAGCAACGCATAACCGTGCTGGAGAAATTACCTACAAATGGCTTTTTGGTTATACTTACCAGGTAAAAGTATCAATATATACAGAAATTGGTGGGACAAATTTTCCAGACAGATGCGAAGACACCGTTTATTTTGGAGACGGAACAGGAGCTATAGTTTTAAGAAGCAATGGCCCGTGTAATGGTTCTTGTAGTCCGAATGGATGTGAGGGGCAACCTATTAATTCAACAACTAAGCTAAATGAATACGTTACAACTCATACTTATCCCGGGCCAGGAAATTATCTTATTAGCACAAAGGATCCCAATAGGACTAACGGTATTATTAATATACCTAATTCAGTTAATCAAATATTTTATATTGAGTCTTTATTAGTTATTCCAACTTTTGGATCAGCCAAAAACACCTCTGTAGTGTTTGGTTTTCCTCCTCTCGATTTTGGTTGTATCAATCAGTGTTTTTATCATAACTCTTCGCCATTCGACTTGGATGGGGATAGTATTTCATTTGAATTGACAGGTTGTAGAGGTAATTCAGGGGTTTGTCCCGGATATACTTTTCCTTCATCCGGAACAGGAGGTGCTTTTGTAATCGATTCCATTACCGGAATTTTAACCTGGTGTAATCCCCAAATGCAAGGAGATTATAATGTAGCAACGCTAATTAAAGAATGGAGAAAAGATGATAATGGCGATTATTCCCTTATTGGATACATATTGAGAGATGCGCAATTTGCGATATCGTATTGTTCTGGCATCTTTGAACTTAATCAATTTAATGATTTTGTAACTGTATTGCCAAATCCTGTTACAGAAACCATAACGCTTAATTTTCATTCGAATAATCATGAAGCGTTTAGG
>JANPOX010000423.1:0-1506 GCA_031428235.1 Bacteroidia bacterium
ATAACCTAATAAATGCGGGGCAAGTTTTCGAGGATATGAACGCACACTTCGCTTTTGAAAATAAAATCCAGTGAAACGATACATCTTTTCTTGAAGCTTGGCGTAACTTTCAGAAGTTAATGCTTTTTCGAAAATAGAAGATTTGCGACGACCATTAACATACTTAGCTTTTTCAATTCGTTTTATAAAAATCTTTTTATCTATTCCTAATACTTTGCATAATGCCATCGTATCACAACCTTTAACATCAATGGGTACAACCATTAAATCGTAAGAAGGTTCGTTAACTACTAATTTTTTTCCATTACGATCAAACACATAGCCACGTGGTGGATAATCTGTTAAATACCTGAACGCATTTTGGTTTGCAGCCTCCTTGTATTGGTCGTCGACATTTTGTATGTAGAATAGTCGGCAGATATAAATAATTGCCACCAAAACAAAAAATCCGCCAATAAAATATTGTCTGTTAGATAACTGATTGTTCATGCAGTAATTCCATCCTTTCTATAAAACAAGAATTGAAAAATGTAAACAAATACAAAAGTTACGAATGTACTTCCGATAGCTTTTAATAAAGTAAAGCCTGCATCTTCAAAACCAAACTCTTCTAAAAAGAAAAAGAATAAATGATGAGTTAATATCAGTGGAAGAGCGTAGTATAAAAACCATGCATTACCCATCATTTGCACAGTTGGTTTCATAGTAATTTCATAGCCTTCTCTAGGAGATAATAATTTTAAGGAATAAAAACGTGCAAAACCAAGCACAACACACGCCGAAGCGTGAATGCCTTGGCTATCGTAAAACACATCTACTGTTATACCAATCACAAACGACAAAACCAAAACCAATAAGGGCATGGTTTCAAAAGGCAACATGAGTAAAAACATAATGTAAGGCAAAGGAACAAAATAAGTTCCTAGTGCTATGTTTTTAATGATTAGTGTTTGTAATAAAACAAGAATCAAAAATCTCAAACCATTTTTTGCTATCTCACTTATCATTTTATTTTTTCAGGGTTTGAGAGTAATTTTTCAAGAGAATCTTTTTCGGCACGGTAGTTATTGCCAATAACATAAACATAATTTAATTTCTTAAAATCCGTTTTCAATCTCACCTTAACGGTGTAAAAAGCATCTCCTTGCTTACGTTCAAATTTTTCTACTACACCAATATTAATTCCTTCAGGAAAATAATCGGAGATAGCGCTTGTACAAATTGTATCGCCAATAACTAAACGAACATGCGTTGCAATATCTGTTAATGTTGCATAACGGTAATCGCTGCCATCCCACGATAAAGGGCCGTACGAACCATATTTTTTTACCTTACAAATAATTTTTTGTTCTTTATGTAACAAGGATGTTGCTGTAGAAAAATTTGCCGACACATCTTTTATAACACCCACAACACCTTCGCTATTAATTACTGCTTGATCCTTTACAACACCTTGGTTTGAACCGATGTTTAAGGTAAGATAATTTTTTTCTAAATTACTTGTAC
>JANPOX010000424.1:0-8413 GCA_031428235.1 Bacteroidia bacterium
TAAGATACACTTCCGCCTCCGTGTTCTTCCCAGGTACTAAAAACAATGGCCCCATCCTTTAATGTTTCTGCTACTTTTAAAGCATTATAACAACCCAGGCGGTTATCCATATAACAGCATTGCACATATTCTTTATCTTCACGCCAGTTTGGTTTGAAAACCAATTCAGTACCCGTATCAAAATTACGTTTAGCCTTATACTCCATGGTATCTTTTACAATATTCAAAGTTGCTTCACACTTTCCTTTGCTATCACTTCCTACCAACTCATAACCGGTTTCCAAACGTGGACCACCAATTTTTACAAGTTGTTTTCCGTAACGTACCGTAAAACCAATACTATCAGTATGAGCAAAAATAGCCGTACGAGGTTTACCAAACACTAATATGATATTATCCTGAAAACCTTTTCCATGAATAACTTTTGGCTTATACTTCCAGTTTTTTTTGTTGGTCTTTATATAGTCTAATATAAAATCTTTCATGCCTACTTCGTTACCACTTGGGGAATGAATAGCACACATTGTTTTTAATATTGATAAATCCATGGTATGAAATATTGAATTATAGTTATTTAGTTAAAGAGTTTAGTAGTAAATGTAATAAATTTAAGAAACGCGTTAAGGATTGCAGTGAAAATCCATTTTGCCTGTCTATGGCAAAAAGATTGTAACGGAAAGCCTGACCCGACCCTAGGAGGGTAACGCCCAAATTACCTGAACTCATACGTTGTTCCTCTCAATTGAGTTAATAAAGTATTAGGTTCATCCGTTGCAATTGAACGTGCTTCCAGTTTGGGAGCAATGGGAGAATTTGCTTTTAAATATTCTTCGATCACATCGTGCAACAACATTGTTAAACGTTTTGGATCTTTTACTTTCTCCACCCGGCATAAGGTATCATCCGGGTCACCTTCACGCTCACACGCAATGATACTATATTCTTTTGCAAGATCTAATGGTTGTCCGGCTATTTTGACATTGTTCACACGTTTACCGGTTTCATTAGCAATTGTAAAATTTACTTCCATTCCGCTGAAACGTACAAACCATCCTCCAAAACGCTTCGATGGATCTTTAGCAAATGCATTCTGCAATTCTTTTTCCAACCAGTCCCACAATTGTTTACCCGTAACCTTACCGGATTTTGCTTCGCTATTCACCGGTAACATGTTCCATAAAAATTCTTTGGTAATGTTAGCCACACCCGTTTTAGGATCAACCGCTAATGGTTGGCAAAATCGGAAACCGTTAGAGAGTGCAATGTCAGGTTTAAACTTCCACATAATGGCATCCGTAATTAAATTATCCATGGGAGTTTCAATCACAAAATAACGCACTAGTGGTGTTTTACTTGTACCAATGACCCTTTGCAATTCTGTTTTAAACGGCTCATAAGCTTTATCAATTAATAACTGCATGCTTTTATCGGCAGGGTATTTCACAGGATCCACATCCAATAACTGATAAGCAGAACTTACTAATTTTCCATCTTTAATCACCAGGTCCAGTTTTCCTAAAAAAGAACCAAAGGCCCCACATTCAATCACTTTGGTATACTTTCCCTGAATTGGCTCTCTCACACGTTCATGTGTATCTGCACCCAAAATAAAATCAACTCCTTCTGCAACCTGGTTATTAGCAAGGCCAACCTGTTGTGCCAGTCCCATATGTGTGGCGGTTAAAATCACCGCGCAACCTTCTACTTCTTTTAAATATTTCACATACTTAGCCAGATTTTTATCTGCATGTTCAAAACGCAAACCTTCGCTATAGGCAGGAGATTGACGTTTAGGAATTAAATGATCTGTATAACCAATGATTCCAATCTTAATACCGGCGATGTATTTTACCCAATAGGGTTGGTACACCAACGTATTATTATCTTCATCACTTGTTTGATGGTACATATTGGCGCAGATCTTTGCCGCATTGGCATGTCCCATATCATACAACATTTTCTTTTTCTTATAAACCACTTCCCAGTTACCGGGAAGCATTAAATCATAACCCATCTTATTAAAAATAGGAATCAACGCTTCGCCTTCCGTTAAAGAAGCCACTGCATGTCCGTGGAAAAAATCTCCCCCGTCATACAAAATAGTATTGAGATTTTGTCTTCGAAAAGTATCCACCATTGTCTTTAAAACGGCTAAGCCACCTCGTTTTTTATAAACGGCCTGATTATTTTCCCAAAAAAATTCGTCATGCGTATTTAACTGTGAATGAATATCTGTGGTTATTAGAACTGTAATAGTTTGAGAACCGGTAGGATTTGACTCTACCAATTTAGATACTTCTTGCAAATGGTCTTTGCCAGAAATACCTGACAAAGGATTAAACACTGCTGCGAGACCAACCAACGCAGATTTCTTTAAGAACTCACGGCGATCAGCGGATACATTTTGATTCTCTGAATTCTGTTTATTTTTTTCCATTGGCTAAAACCGCTAGTTTATCTTTAATTTCTTTAAATGGACCATACTTATGTTGAGTTTCATCAAATCCATCAGCGTAAGGGCCAAAAGGATGATCAAATGGTTTTTCACTAATCTTTGGCCAATCATTTGAAATATCTTTTTTAGGTCGAGGCTGTGAATTTATGAATGCTGCAACATCCCAGGCTTCCTCATCAGTTAGCTGCGGACTGTTATGAGTTGCACCTTGTGGCATATTGTACTTTACAAACCTGGCAAAGTTTGATATCCGGTATAAACCTGCGCCATCATTATAACTCAGATTGCCCCATAAAGGAGGATAAGTAAAAGCCGTTTTATCTGCATTCAACAATCCGGTACCGTTTTTACTATGACAAGATTGGCATTTATCAATATATACCTGATGTCCTTTTTCAGGATCAGCTGCACGTTTCAAAAAAGCAAGTTCTTTGAATCCTGAACCTGCCGGTTTTTTACCTTTAGGAACATCTTTGCCAAGCCATTTAATATAAGAGGTAATTGCCTGCATTTCTTTTGAAAGTGTACCTAATGTTTTTCCATTTAAGCTTCGCTCAAAACAATCGTTGACTCTTTTATAAATATTTTCAATACTTCCTGACCTAGCCCTATATTTAGGGTAAGTAGAAGCAACCGCACTATAATTATTTCCAAACACAACTGTTCCAGCATTTAAATGACAATTCTGGCAATTCATCCCATTCGTCGCATTTTTAAATATCTTACCTTCAGATCCAAAATATAAAGAGGTGTGAGCAATGAGATCTTTTCCATAAAGTACCATTTCTTTTTCTCCTGAAGTTAATGTTCCTTCATCCGGAGAATTCCAATAAGCAATTGTATCAATTTGTTTCAAAGCATGAAGTTTTCCGGTTTCCGTAAAGTTACCATTGGAATCAGGTTGTGCCACTTCAATCTTTGATTTTTCTGTGGGATTATAATCCGGCAAATAATTGTATAATAAAATAGAAAGAACTACAATGATAAATATCAAAGCGATGATCGCATTGATCAGTTTTGAAATTACTTCTGTGTAATTATGCTTATCATCATTTTGCTCCTGATCCATAAATTTTAGTGCGGTAATTTTTCTTTAAAATAACCATATACCCAAGTACCGGCCAATGCACTTAAAAATGTGATGATCACTACTGTGAATCCACTGCCTATCTGCGCAAACAATGGCCCGGGACATGCGCCGGTAATGGCCCAACCAAGTCCAAATATTAATCCGCCTATGATCTGTCCCTTATTAAAAGTTTTAGGAGTTAGCACTACATGTTCTCCATCTTTAGTTTTAAGATTATACTTTTTAATGATAAAAACCGAGATCACACCCACCACAACCGCTGTTCCAATCACTCCATACATGTGAAACGATTCGAAGCGAAACATTTCCTGAATACGGAACCAACTCACAATCTCTGCTTTTACAAATACGATCCCAAATAAAATTCCCATGAACGCATACACTAAATTAGCGGTCCATGGTTTTTTAATTTCTGAATTATTAATACATGTTTGTAAGTCAAACTCATCCTGAATTGTATCTTGATTGGTTTTCGTCATAAGTTCTTAAAGATTTAAAATATAAGGCAATATCAACCAGGTCATAATAAAACCACCTGCCATAAAACAACAGGTTGCAATTAATGAGGGCCATTGTAAATTGGATAATCCCATAATGGCATGACCACTGGTGCATCCCCCTGCATAACGTGTACCAAAGCCAACTAAAAAACCGCCAATAACTATGAATATAAATCCGCGAAGCGTGAGCAAACTTTCCCAGCTAAAAACATCAGTTGGTAATAAATGCTCAAAATCTCTCACATTATTTGCTGTTAATGCTTCCTTCGTACTGTCTGCAATGATCATGGGATTGGGGTTCGAGAGTACAAAAGTGGCAATGACTCCACCAATAGCAACACCAACTACAAAGAATAAATTCCAGGCTTCTTTTTTCCAGTCATATTTAAAGAAGGTGATATCTCCGGGAAAGCAGGCAGCGCATATATGACGAAGTGAAGAAGAAATACCAAAGGATTTATTTCCTATCAATAAAAGCGCGGGAACAGTTAAGCCAATGAGCACACCCGCAATGTACCATGGCCATGGATGTTTTAATAATTCAAGCATAGGTTTAAAAATTTAGTCCCGCAGATTTCGCTGATTATCGCTGAAATTATAACCGCGGAATTATTTTAGTAATATAGTTTTTCATATGACGTGTAGCAATTTGCGATACATTATTCAAAATTATTCTAGCAGATTTCGCTGATAACCGCAGAATAAATCTGCGTATATCTGTGAGATCTGCGGGAGATAATTAATAAGATAATTTCTTCAACTTAGCTTTTACAATATCATTTGGTTCCACCAAAGGCAAACGCACGGTTGGTTTAGTAATATTTTTTTGAGACAAAACCACTTTTACACCACCAGGATTTCCATCAGCAAATAATTGTTCTGTAATATCCATTAACTTATAATGCAGTTTTTGAGCTGTTTTTAAATCATGTACCAAAGCTGAACGAACCATATCACTGTAATCTTTAGGATAAGCATTTGCAACAACTGAAATAACACCGTCACCTCCGCACGCAATAATTGGCAAAGTTAAGTTATCATCTCCACTGATAATCAAAAAATTATCAGGACGGTGCTTAATGATTTTCATAATTTGTTCCATGTTGCCACTTGCTTCTTTCACAGCAATAATATTTTTAAATTCTGTTGCCAAACGTATAGTTGTATCCCAGGCAATGTTTGAAGCTGTTCGCCCCGGTACATTATATAAAATGATGGGTAACGGACTGACTTTTGAAATTGCTTTATAATGCTGGTAAATACCTTCCTGGGAAGGTTTATTGTAATAAGGTGAAACAGAAAGAATCGCATCAAAATCAGTTAATTTATCTTTTTTCAATTGATCCACTAACTCAGCCGTGTTATTACCTCCAACTCCCAAAACTAAAGGAAGACGTTTTTTATTCACCTTCACAATATGTGATATCACCTGTTGTTTTTCTTCTTTGGATAAGGTTGCGGTTTCACCGGTTGTACCCATTACAACTATATATTCAACGCGTCCCTTTATTAAATGCTCCACTAATTTGGTTAATGCCGGAAAATCAATTTGTCCTTTTGTGGTAAATGGTGTCACAATTGCCACACCTGTTCCTGTAAAATTTAATGACTGTTTCATGAGTTTTTTGTTGGTTTAATCATATTCAAATATACTATTACTTGTTTTAAGTATTCAGAAGTATTCGCCGTTTTATCAGCAGTTATGGTAATCTCAAAAACAGGGCTATGAAAACTTCCCACCTTACACTTTGCCGGAATGAGCTTACTAAGTGCTAATGCTTTTAATTGTTCATTATTCCCCAGATTTATTAAAACATCAACTGATTTAACGTTTAATTTTTGCAAACATGCTACTGTTGGTATTCCAAAAAAAGAAAATTGTTTTTTATCCAGGATCAAATGATCAAAATCAGGTTTTGGTGCCTGCTCCAGCTTACCCTCAAAAATAATAGCTACCAGCACATTAATCTTATCATTTTTACAGGCATTAATGAAATCCACGCAATTACTAAACTGGTTATCATAAGCAATCAAAATCACGTTGGACAATTGGTCCCAATTCAAAAATTGTTTGTTGTATAAAGACACCTCTTTTTTTGAGATCAGCCAATTGGAAATATGTTGTATAAATGACACGTTATAGGATATGCAAACAAAAATACAAAACAACAAAGGAAAATGCTATTACGCCGAATAAAATAACCTATCTGACTTTATGACGATAAATTTGATGCAAACCAAAGCATTGCACATGAAAACATTTTACACTTCTCTCCTAATCCTGATATTTTCAGGAAACAATTTCGCCCAAAACGTGATGTGGGTAAAAAAAGAATCTGGCCCATCTATGACAAAAAACATGCTGTGTGACCTAGATAGCAATTTATATATTTACGGAAGCAATCAACTTTCCGGCGTTGATCCTGCACTACCTTGGTTTTCTTATTCTCTAGCAGACACCAGCGGTACCTATATTGAAAAATTTTCACCGCAAGGAAATTTATTGCTTTATAAGAAATGGAGCAATAAAACCTTCTTTATTCAAAAAATAATTTATGATGGTGCACAATACTTTTATTTTACTGGCTTTTTCGGAGGCAGCTTTACTGTAGACGGTATTAGTCTAAGCAGCAAGGGCGGTGCAGATGGAATGATAGGAAAAATGGATAGTAATGGAAACATTCTTTGGATTAATACATTTGGCAGCAGCAAAGATGAAGTGGCACAGGGCATATGTTTTAATACCTCAAAAACGAGTTTGATAATCACTGGAAGCGTAACTGATAGCCTTAAAATTAATAACGCATATATTGATAAAGGAAACCAAAGCGCTTTAATTGCCAGGTTTTCTCTTACAGGAACCCTACAATCCCACAGGCTCTATGATTTTCTGCCACAAAGAAACAACATTTATGGAACAGAGGAAGGCATGGGAAATTGCGGAAGGGAAATTGTTTCAGACCTGATCGGAAATTTTTTCATCTTAACCGACCGGGAAGGAAAACATTCACCATGCTGTTCGAATGATACTCTCAATGCACCAGAACAAGGCGTCTATATTACCAAACTTAATAATAACCTGGATACACTTTGGTCTAAATTCATCATAGGTCCCGGTTGTTACTACGGTTGGGATTTAGGTAACCTTGCTATATCTGATTATGGAGATCCTTATATTACAGGTTACTGCTCATCCCACTATGGAGGAAACGGTTTTGTGGAAAGATTAAATCAAAACACAGGTGCTATAGCATGGAATGACGACCGTATGGATGGGGGCTATCAGGGTATTTTTCTGGAAGGAAATACACTGTATACTTGTGGAACAGACAGTGCCACTTATTGCCCTTGCCCCGATCAGCACCAGGGATATCAAACGCTGAAGAAATTTGATCAGAATAATACTTTACAGAGTAATTTAAAATTTAACGGGTCGGTAAACTTCAACAACGAACTAACTTTTAGAAAAATCACCAGAGATAGTTATGGGAACTCCTATGTATATGGTGATTTTTATGCCCCCTACGCGGTTTTTGGAAATGATACACTATTTAATAGCACTTCAAGTTATGGCTTTTTTTTAATGAAATTAAGCGATAATGCAATAGTGACATCTGTAACCCATAATGAAGCAAACATCCCTTTCACTATTTTTCCAAACCCTACTACCGGCATTGTAGATATACACTTTTCGGGAAACAGAAATGAAACTACCCGCTTTAATATTATCGATGTGATGGGCAGAACAATTTATAGTGAAACTTTACAGCAAGGAATATTAAACAAAACAATTGACTTAAGTAAAGAAGCAAAAGGCCTTTATCTGATAGAAGCAACGACCGGCAAAGAAAAAAATTACAAAAAGATAGTTATTGAATAAATGAAAAGAAGGGTTAGAAAACTAACCCTTCTTTTTTTCTTATTTTCCTTCTTTGGTCTTGGCCTCATTCCAAAAGACATCCATTTGCTCCAAAGTAGATCCTTCCAGTGTTTTTCCTTGTGCTTTAATTTGTTGTTCCATATAATTGAAACGGAATATGAATTTCTTATTGGTCTTTTCCAAAGCGTCCTCCGGATTGATTTTTAAATAACGGGCATAATTGATCAACGAAAATAATACGTCTCCAAATTCACCTTCTATTTTCTTTTCATTTTCTAATTTAGAAATTTCATTGTTGGCTGCTGCCATCGCCTCCACTTCTTCATGAAACTCTCCCAATTCTTCCTGCACTTTTTCCCATACCTGTTCCGGTCGGTCCCAGTCAAAACCAATGGCCCTGGCCTTATCCTGTATCCTTAAGGCTTTTAATAAGGAAGGCATACTATTCGGCACTCCGGATAAAGCACCTTTATCACCTTCCTTTTGTT
>JANPOX010000425.1:0-5930 GCA_031428235.1 Bacteroidia bacterium
TTTTTTTGCTGAAACAGTTCCACATTCTGAAATGATTTCCTCGGTATCAATTACTTTGAAAACACGTTCGGAAGCTACAATTCCCATTTGTAAAGTATTCAAGCGATCAGCTAACATTCTAATAGGACGGAACACCATATTAATCATCATGATAAAAAAAGTAATATCACCTAACTGAATATTGTATTGGTTTGATTTTAATCCGGCAAACCAAATAAACAAGGCAATGGAAACCGCCGACAAAATTTCAACAACAGGAAAGAATACAGAATAGTACCAGATCGAACGAATATTTGCTTCTTTATGTTTTTGATTGATCTCCTTAAATTTTTCATATTCGATTTTTTCACGATTAAACAATTGCACAATGCGCATTCCTGAAATGTGTTCGTTTGTAAAAGCGTTTAAAGAAGCGACTGCATTTCGCACTTCGGTAAATGTTTTTTTGACACCATTTTTAAATAAATTAGTAGCTACCATTAATAAAGGGATTGTACTTAAGGTTACTAAGGCCAAGGCCCAGTTTTTAAGAAGCATTGCTGCAATAAAAATAGTGAGCATTAAAATGTCGCCGCAAATTACAATAAAGCCCTGCGAAAATACATCACTCAAACTTTCAATATCTGAAATTGCCCTGGTGACTAGTGTACCAACCGGTGTGTGATCAAAATAGGAATTTTTTAATTTTAAGATATGGCTATACACTTGCAAGCGTAAATCTTTAACGATATTCTGTCCTAACAAATTAGTAATATAAATATTTGTAAATTGCAGTAAGGCTTCAATCAATAAAACACCGATCAAAAAAAGACCCATCATATTGATATAATTTATTTTGTCAGAATCTGGAAGGTATCCGGCATCAGAAGGATTTACAGCGCCAATACAGTTCAACATTTTATTGATAAGCAATGGCCTGACAATAGTTAATGAGGACAATGTTAAAGTTAAAGTGACCGCTAAATAAAATAACCGTTTATAAGGCTTGCTGTAAGAAAGGATTCGTTTTAAAAGTGTAAAATTAAATTTACTTTTTGGATCTGTCTTAACCATTAAAAATAGAAGTTGGGTATTGAATATTGGCTAAGTATAAAGCATGTCCTGAAACCGACATACCTGCACCTGACCTGTTTTTATTGGCAACAATCGCTTTAAATTCTTCGAGGTTTATTTTTTCCTTACCAACTTCCAGTAAAGTACCGACAATAGCCCGTACCATATTTTGCAAAAAGCGATTGGCTGTTATTTTAAACACATATTTAGTCTCATTGAGTTTCGTCCAGCGGGCGAAAGTGACGTTGCAGTTATTCGTTTTAGTTTGGGTATTGACTTTACTGAAACTTGTAAAGTCGGTTACAGATAATAAATGAGCTGCTGCTTCATTCATCGCATCAAAATCTAAATCGCCATAAAACAATAAGGAGCTTTGAGTTAAAAATGGATCTTTAAAAGTATGTAAAAAATACTCATAGCTTCTCAATTCTGCATCAAACCTGGCGCTCGCTTCATCTTTTACCGAATAGATTTTTTTAACGGCAACTTCATAGGGCAATACCTTATTTAATTTATAAATATAATTTGTCCCTTCTGAATGCAGATCTGTCTTCTCCGAATCAAAGTGTGCGTAATAATCTTTAGCATGAACACCGGTATCTGTACGGCCGCAACCAACTACTTCAATAGGATGGCCAATGATCAGGGATAATTTTTCCTGTAGGATCTGTTGAACTGTATTTGGGGTATTGTCCTGCACCTGCCATCCATGATAGTTGGTTCCATTATAAGCTAACTGGATGAAATAGCGGGGCATTGTGTAAAGATACACATTAGATTTTTCAAATAAAATTAATGAAACCTAATTTCCAGGTACAATAACTTTTTAGAGCGACGCCGCCCTTTTTCAGGTTTTATTCGTTTGCTTTTCGTCCAGAATAACCGATGTTTTGAGACACCGATCTTCAATAAATAATTCCCTATCTCAGATTTAACAGAAAGCTCTGTAAATCCTTCTTCCGAATAATAATCAATTAATGAGATTTCCGAGATATGATTTGTTCCGGTTCTTAAAACAAATGATTGAATTATATTTTTGTACTTGTTTAAAACACTATCTGATAGACCCTCATAATAGATTCTGATAACCGTATCCATTAATGCAAATGAAATCCCTTTTGGTCCAGTAATAATTATAGAATCCTTAGCTATTCTATTACTATCAACCCCTGTTTTATTTTTAAAGTCAGGATCTGTAATGCCCGATGGTTTTTTATAATCATTAGAACTGTTTTGCGAACCCCTGATCTTTTTCTTTCTTCCGTTAAAGGCAATCTGCATTCTCTTTTTCAACGGCTTCATACTAAATTGCTTTCTCACGCAACTTCCTTTAAAACAAATAAAAGGAAATTCGTGATGTATAGCGCAGGAACTAAACAAACAAACAATCAATATGTAAATAGTTATTCGCAATTAATTACAAAATTTAGGAAATAAAAGTATTATATTATCTATAACACCATGAGGTAACAAATATTTATAACGTTAAAATATCAGGTTTATTAGTGATGATTCCATCAACTCCTCTTTTAGCCAATTTCCTGGCTTTTCGTGGATCGTTTACCGTCCACACATAAACCGTTTTTCCAAGTTTATGAATTTTACGAATGACTCTTTTACTACAAAAACGGTAATAGACATTCACACCTTCCCAGTTCTTAAAATCATCTTTATTAAAATGTTTATCAAAATTAAAACTGACCAACGGAAATTTAAATACGATCAATTTTTGAAGTTTGATGTTACTGTCCTGCCTAGCAATATTCAACAACGCTTTTTTATCAAAAGAATGAATTGTGTGAATCCAGGACTCTGCCTTGTATTTATGAATCAGGTCAACCACATGTTTTTCAATACCCGGATAATAATCATTTCCTTTTTTGATTTCAATTAGTAACTGACTGCGGCCATTAATCAACTGGATCGTTTCTTCCAGGGTTGGTGGACACATTTGAAGTGCTTTCTCAGCTTGCCTGATTTGAATTTTTTTGAAATTACCGGAGAAGATATCCTTAATTAATCCTTTACCATTGGTTGTGCGGTCGAGCGACAAATCATGCATCACCACAATTACACAGTCCATGGTTTGCTGTACATCTGTTTCGATTACCGCTGCGCCCATCTCAATGGCTTTTTCAAAAGCAGCCAAAGTGTTTTCGGGCGCGTATGCACTTGCCCCACGATGAGCAATGATGATTGGGTTTTGGGAATAACCAATTAAAGAGAATGTAAGGAAGATTATATAAAAATATTGTCTCATTAATTAGTTAAAAATCTAAAATACAAATAAAAAGGTAATGTCACTTCGAGCTTGTCGAGAAGCCGTTCTAATATCTACTTTTACTTTTGGATGCTTTTATCAAAGCTTCCCAATCTGAATCAATTAAAGCTTGTTTCTTTTTAGAGCTCCACTTTTTTATTCTGGTTTCCCATTCTATAGCTAAATTATAATCTGTAAATAATTCACAATAAACTAATATCACAGGCCTTCGTTTATAAGTATACGATCCTTCATCTATGCCGGCATTATGTTGTTCTACCCGTAACTCAACATTATTTGTAACACCTGTATAAAAGGTATTATCTGAACACTTAACTATATATAAGTATAAATATTTTACCATTTTTTTTGTTCGCGACAAGCTCGAACTAACAATATTTTAATTTTATAGTTTGTGGTACAACAAGTTCGAAGTTACATCATTGAATTTTTACTGCGTAGTTCTCGACAGGCTCGAACTGACATTTATATTATTTAAATTCTTATTTATAGTTGCTTTTCGACAAGGTCGAAGTGACAAATTAATTGGCAACTAATCCTTAACTAACTCCAAATTCTCAATATTAACGGTCATTTTTAAAATACCAAAAGTGATATTTACTTTTTCATCTTTAACAGATTCTACAATGCCTACTTCAGTGCTGTTTAAAATTTTTACTTTGCTTCCTACTTTTAACAATGGTTTTAAGCGGGCAATTTTTTTCTCAGCAAAATTATCTTTCTTAATTTGTTTCGCCAGGTCTTTGCGTTTATTAGTTTCTGCGGTGATGCCATCAATAAAGCGTTTGATTACCAGTTTACGATCTTCATTTTTATTCCACTCTTCCATTAAGCGCAGATACTTTTGTCCGAAATCTGCTACACGAGCCAGATCAATTTTTTTCTCGCGATCCCTTTCTGTTTTATCTCTCCAATTACTAAGCAAGGTATCGTATTTTTCTTTGGCAATTTTTCCCAGAAATTCCTGGTGCTCCATTCGTTCAATGGCCTCAGCCATTTTTGTTTTTTGTTGTTGGACTTCCGCCAATAATTTATTCAAATCAACCTTATCTGTATCAATTTTCTCTTTTGCCCGTTCAATCAACTCTTTCGGGAACCCTACTCTTTCTGCCACTTCAAAAGTATAGCTGCTGCCCGGTTCTCCAACAGTTAAAATATATTTCGGATCAAGGGTTTCCAGGTTAAATAACATACTGCCGTTTGATACACCCTTTAATTTATTGGCCAGTAATTTTACGTTGGAATAATGTGTGGTAATCACTCCGAATGTTTTCGATTTTACCAGTTCTTCTAAAACCACTTCTGCCATGGCACCACCAAGCTCGGGATCTGTGCCACTCCCAAATTCATCCATCAGAACCAATGTATCAGAACTGACATTCTTCAAAATAGAAATCATGTTTTTTAACCGGGCACTATAAGTACTTAATTCATGTTCGATGCTTTGGGTGTCACCAATATCAATTAAAATATGATTAAAAAAACTCATGACTGAATCCTCAGCCACGCTCACTAACAAACCACTTTGCAACATGGTTTGCAGTAGGCCAACAGTTTTTAAGGTGATAGATTTCCCGCCTGCATTTGGCCCGGAGATCACCACTAAATGATTTTCTTTTTCGAGATGAAGATTCAAAGGAACCGTATGTTTTCCTGATTCACGGTTCTGCAAAAATAAAACAGGATGGTAAGCCTTGTTTAATTTCAATTCTGATGTTGCAGATATTACAGGTAAAGAAGCGTTGATCCAATGTGCAAACCTTGCTTTCGCCTTAAGGAAATCCAATTCCACCAATAAACTTTCGAACTGCTTTAACTGAAATGCAAATGGCCTTAGTGTATCTGATAACTCACGCAGAATACGGTTGATCTCCCGTCGTTCGTCAATTTCCAGTTCGGCAATATCATTATTGATGTTAATCGTAGCACCCGGTTCTATAAAAATAGTTTTTCCTGTTTCGCTTTTATTATGAACAAATCCGGTTACTTCCGATTTATGTTCAACCATCACGGCCAATGTTCTTCTGCCGTTAAAAAAGCTTTCCTCGTTATCCCTTATGAACCCGGCTTTACGAAGCTCATTCACCAATCGGTCAAACTTTATATCACTCTCCCTTCGCTTTTCAGAAAGGTCTTTTCTTATTTTTTGTAATTCTTTTGAGGCTGAATTTTTTACAGTAGCATCAAAATCTACGATTCTGTCTATTTCTTCAATGATCTGTCTATTATCCTCAAGCCCATCGCTTAATTGTGCCAGGTGAGGTAATGTTAGTTTTTTATTTTTGAGGAAACGTATGGCGGTATTGCTGATCTCGGTTGCCTGTTTGATCAATAAAAATTGCTCTTCAGTCAGCATACTACCTTGCAACGATAACAAAGACACCTCTTTGCTAAACTCATGAAATTGAACCTCTGGAAAAAAAGAGTCGCCTGTTAATGTATTTTTTAATTCATCAACACGGTGCAGTTCTGTTGTTAAGGTTTTGTGATCTTTATAAACAGAAATATGAGATGCTTTTTGTCTGGCGCCATAACTATAACAAAAATCAGTGACGTATTTTTTAATTTTATAAAACTCTAATAATTCGAGGCCTTC
>JANPOX010000426.1:0-23664 GCA_031428235.1 Bacteroidia bacterium
CCCAATTTTTCTACTTCTTCAATAAGCGCCCAGGCTTTGTGAGTTAATTCATGCGTTAGGGTTTCTACATAATAAGAACCGGCCCATGGATCAACCACTTTACAAATATTGGTTTCCTGTTGTAAATAAATTTGTGTGTTACGGGCAATACGCGCGCTGAAATCAGTTGGTAAAGCAATGGCTTCATCCAAAGCATTGGTATGTAAACTTTGAGTATGCCCCATGGCAGCAGCTAATGCTTCAACGCAAGTACGGGTAACGTTATTATAAGGATCCTGTTCAGTTAAACTCCATCCACTGGTTTGGCAATGTGTTCGCAGAGCCATGCTTTTTTCTTTTTTAGGATTGAATTCTTTTACGATTTTTGCCCATAACATTCGCGCGGCACGCATTTTAGCGATCTCCGTAAAATGATTCATGCCAATGGCCCAAAAGAAAGAAAGGCGGGGAGCGAAATCATCAATGTTTAATCCTGCTTTAATTCCTGTACGGATATATTCTAATCCATCCGCTAAAGTATAGGCCAATTCAATATCTGCAGTAGCACCTGCTTCCTGCATATGATAACCACTGATAGATATAGAATTGAACTTCGGCATTTTCTGAGAAGTAAATTCAAAAATATCCCCAATGATTTTCATAGAAGCATCCGGAGGATAGATATAGGTGTTACGGACCATAAACTCTTTTAAGATATCATTCTGGATCGTACCGGTTAATTTATCCATGCTTACGCCTTGTTCTTCAGCTGCGACAATATAGAATGCTAAAATCGGTAACACAGCACCGTTCATGGTCATACTCACGCTCATTTCATCTAATGGAATCTGATCGAATAACACTTTCATATCCAAAATAGAATCAATCGCAACACCTGCTTTCCCCACATCTCCAACAACCCGTTCATGATCACTGTCATAACCACGGTGAGTAGCTAAATCAAATGCAACTGATAAACCTTTTTGTCCTCCTGCTAAATTTCTTCTGTAAAAGGCATTACTTTCTTCGGCAGTACTAAAGCCAGCATATTGCCTGATGGTCCAGGGATTTTGAACATACATGCTGGTGTAGGGGCCACGTAAATATGGTGGAGTTCCGGCGCCAAATTTCAAATGCTCAAATTCTTTTGTATCAGCAATAGTATAGGACGTATTTAATTTTATTTGTTCAGCGGTAGTAAATTGCTCTGTAGAATCTTTTTTATTCAAATCTACTGGCGTATTATGATATGATATGTTTGAAAAGTCTTTTCTCATGATTAATTGGCTACTTGTTGTTCAACATATTCACTTAATTTGATCATTTTAATTCCTGAAGAATGTACAGGCATTTTCATGTTTAATGGCTCTAATTTTTCATTTTTATTTTGAAATTTATTTACGCCCACTAAAACTAATTTGCCTTCTTTAAATTGTTGTATCAGGATTTCTGCGTCTTTAGAAATAATACCTTGTATATAATTTGATTTTAAACAAGTCATTAATCCGCCTTTGGATTCAATGTCTTTAAATTGTTCCCATGCTTTTTCGCATAATGTTTCTGTGATCGTTTCAATGTAATAAGAACCGGCCGCAATATCTGCAACGACATTTAAATAACTTTCGTCTTTTAAAATTAATTGTTGATTGCGCGCCATACGCGAACTAAAATCATTTTGAGTATTGAAATCAACATCAAAAGGTAAAACTAAAATACTGTTTGCCCCTCCAATAGCAGCGCTCATTGCTTCGGTGGTAGAACGCAACATATTGTTATATCTGTCGGTGCTGCTTTTATTAATCAATGTTGTTTGCGCATGAATATGAATATCCGCATTGCTGTTATATTGTGATAATAAGAAAATAGTTAGTTTTCTTATAGCCCTTAATTTGGCAATTTCCATAAAAAAATCTCCCCCAACCGATAGGTTGATATGAACTATTTTAATATCGGAAGAGATCGTTAAGTATTCATTTAAATGAGCCATTGAAAAAGCAATTTCATTCACAATATTTGAACCTGCTTCCTGGTATAAATTAGTATTGATGCAAATAGAAGTAATATTGTTTCTTATTTCAGCCTTTCCGTTTAATACCTCATCACATTCAACAAAACATGAAGAACCTTTAGTAACAGAAGATAAATACGCTACCAGTTCTTTCTCAAATTCGGGAGCTATCATGAACAAAGAATAAATATGTTCTAATAGTATATTGTTTAATAAAACCTTATGATCTGTTTTCTTTGAAATATGAAATACCAAACCTGTTGCTCCGTTTTGCAAAGCATTTAAAGCTTGTGAATTGGCAATCTTTTCATCAGATACAAACACATTTTCGCAAATAGCCCAATCATTTTTAGTAAAGAGTGGGGCAGGAGCAATAGTTAAATTTTCATGAGTATAAAAAGGCTGTACTTCAATTCCTGAATTTGTTTTCCAAACCAGTGTATTATAATCAATGCCTTTAAGGTCTTTTACCAATTGGTCTTTCCATTGAGTGGCAGTAGTGTATGAAAATTCTGTAAAT
Source organism: Bacteroidia bacterium (assembly GCA_031428235.1). Classification (GTDB taxonomy): domain Bacteria; phylum Bacteroidota; class Bacteroidia; order B-17B0; family Aurantibacillaceae; genus UBA4416. The sequence goes on from JANPOX010000426.1 coordinate 2,508, forward strand.
AGTTTTTGCATTTTTTTGATTTACACTTATTGTCACTCTGAGCGGAGTCGAAGAGTTTTTGTGAGACTTCGACTCTGATCAACCTGACTTTATTATTTGTTAAAACGTTTGAGTAATTTCTTTTTTGATGTAATCAATCGCCACGTCATTCGGCAGTTTTTTACCCAAATTAGCCGTAATATTCAGGATCATCATTGCCAGTTCTGAACTGTTAGCATCGTGTGCTACTTTTGATGATGAAATATTTACTAATTGTATGATTTCTTCTTTTGACGTTTTAACCAATTCCCAAGCACCTGCTGATACATAGATCTGTTGGGATAAATTATGTTCATATTCTGATTTTACTGAAGCCACCAATTCCTGATGTAATTGGCGGGCAGACATTCCATTTTTGTTTACGCGCACCACAAGGCTGTTTGGATTGATGCGTTCCAATAATATAATAATTCGCTCATATGCTTGTATTTTTAAAGGGGTAACAGTGCTTTGAGTTGCTTTTTTTAATTCATATTCCCGTCTTTTTTGATCATTCTCTAAAAAACGGTTAACTAAAAAGTATGCCACAGCAAATACTGCCCCGGCCGGAATAAGGATTTTTAAGATTTCAATTAAGGCATTCATAGTGGATAGTTTTAGAGTTTCTAATATCGGTATTTTTACTGTATAATCATTAATTTGTAAAAAAATACAAGTTAATTATCCACCCGCTTTTTTTGCTTTATAATTGGATTTAATCAGAAGATCTAATAGTTTATCCCGGTTATCTCCTTGTATTAGAATATTACCATCCTTTGAATTTCCTCCCACTCCGCATTTTTGCTTTAATGTTTTTGCAAGTTCATTTAAATCCGCATCAGTCCCTTTAAAACCACTGATACGTGTTACCATTTTTCCGCCACCAATTCTGTCTAAAAAAAGCTTTAGATTTTGCTGCTGAGGAGGAAGAGTGTCCTGATTTTCAGATTCTTCATTTTGGTAAGTGAAGTGTGGATTAGTTGAATAAACTACGTTAACCCTGTTTTTGGCGTCTGAGCCCGGTGAAGATTTTTTTTTACTCATCTTTTATATCGTATTAAAAATAATGGTAAACCAACTAACATGATTAGTAATGAAATCAATAACCAATAATTGTTTTCATGTTTTATTTTTGAGGTGTGGTTTTGGTTTGATTCTCTTTGAAATTCAAAATCCAGGTTTTTCTTGTCAATAGTCAATAAGCTGTCTTTTAGATTATAATGTTTTTTCAACCAGATATTCGCTTGTTTAAAATCCTCCTGTGCTTCAAAAAATAAAGAGCGCGTGTGGTAGAGCTCCAATAAAGTTATTGCATAATCATATTTTAAACATATTTCCTCTGCCATAAAAATGTAGTGAGATGCCTGGTTAAAATTTTTCAAATTAATATACACATTGGCAATATTGTTATAGCTATCTGCCAGTTCCAATGCATTATCTGTTAATTGTCTTATTTTTAAACCTTCTTCCAGGTACATTAAAGCGCTGTCATTTTTGTTTTGTTCTCTTAATATTGTTCCGATATTGTTATAACAAGAAGCAATAATATCCTGATCTCCAATTTCATTAGCATAAATTAATGCCTGTTCAAATTGTTTAATGGCAGGTCCAAACTGTTTTTGTGTATATTTTAAAACTCCGATATTGATCAAGGATCGAGCAATCAATAGAACGTTATTTGTTTTATTATAAGCTTTTAATGCCTGTAAATAGCTGTGCTCCGCCAAATCCAGATAATTAATGTCACTGTATATGTTTCCTAAATTAGTTTGATTAAAAGCTACACCGGTTTCATTTTGTATGGATTGATTCAGCGCCAACGCTTTTTTTTGATAATGGAGCGCTTTTGTAAAATCACTCTTTTTATAAAATAAAATCCCAGTTAAATTATAGCTTTTAGCAAGATGAATTTCAGATTTACTCTTCAATGCGGCTTCTTCACATGCTATTGCTAATTCGAATGAAAATTCAGGGTTAATATTTCTCAAATCAAATCCTGTTTTATAAAGCTGATTCACTCTTTCTGTATCATTTTCAATCTGATTCAATTGGTATAATAATGAATCGTTCACTTGTGCTGAACAGTAAATCGAAACAAAAAGAAATATGACAACAAGCTTCATTATTAGTGTAAATATAATTTGTTTTTAGTTATGCTTTATATAATTTAGAACCTAAATTTCACCTATGATCCACTATAAATTATACCTTAAAAACCCACAATCTCATTATATCTACGTTGATCTAACCATAGATTCCATATCATCTTCATCTGTTGAGTTACAATTACCAGCCTGGAGACCCGGCAGGTACGAGTTAGGTAATTTTGCCAAAAACATTAAAAAGGTAGAAGCATGGGATGAAAAAGGTGGGCCTTTAAATTTTTCGAAATCGACAAAAGATCTTTGGGTAATCGAAACCAATGGGTCAAAAAAAATAAAGGTCACTTACAGTTACCATACTTCTGAAGTTAATGCAGGGAATTGTTATGCTGATGAAACACAATTATATGTAAACCCTGTTCATTTATGTATGTATATCCCTGATCGCATACAGGATGAGCATACGGTGGAACTTGCTATCCCTGATAATTATAAAATAGCCACTTCTTTAAAAACGGATGGAAGGATTTTAAAAGCTGCCAATTTTGATGAACTGGCAGATAGCCCGATAATGGCAAGCGATAACCTTCAATCTGATTTTTATGAAGTAAAAGGCATTAAGTTCTGGTTGCATTTTGTAGGAGAATGCAGACCCGATTTTGAAAAATTTAAAATCGATTTTACAAAGTTTACATCAACTCAATTGACTTTTTGGGGTGACTTTCCAGTAAAGGAATATCATTTTATGTTCCAGATTCTTCCATTTAAATTTTATCATGGTGTCGAACATCAAAAGTCAACAGTGATAGCTATAGGTCCAGGTTATGCATTAAATAAGGGAAAAACATATGAAGATGTGTTGGGCGTTTCCTGTCATGAATTATTTCACACCTGGAATATTAAATATATTCGTCCGGCAGAAATGTTGCCTTATGATTTTACTAAAGAAAATTATGCCCGCACCGGTTATGTATATGAAGGATTCACCACTTATTATGGCGACCTTTTATTACTAACAAGTGGCGTTTTTAATAGTGAAGAATATTTTGCGACTTTAGAAGAAAGACTCTTGAAACATTATCATAATTATGGTCGTTTTAATTTGTCGGTAGCGCATTCGAGCTGGGATACATGGCTTGATGGATATGTACCCGGAGCCCCATATCGTAAAACTTCCATTTATGATGAAGGAAATTTAGTAGCATTTATGCTGGATGTTCAAATCATGATGGCTACCAATAATCAAAAAGGCTTAAGAGATGTTTGTAGGGAGTTATATAATGAGTTTGGTAAGAAAAACAAAGGGTATACCGAACAGGATATTATTACCATTTGTGAAAAAACCGCGGGAATTTCCTTCAAAGCATTTTTTGATAAATATGTGTATGGGACAGATGATTTTGAAATGCAACTGACTGAATGTTTCTCTTACCTGAATATAGAATTTACCAAACTACCTTCAGCGTTTATTTGTGAATCTATTTATGGCTTTAAAACCCTTGACTTTGGAAATAATCGCAAAATATCTTTAATTGCTCCATACTCACCTGCCTGGGAAGCCGGATTAAGTGTTGGAGATGAAATTCTCTCCGTAAATGGGTACACTCTAAAAAATGATTTTAATGACTGGATGAATTATTTTAAAGAGGTAAATATTGAATTGACCATTTCATCGAACCAAAATCTAAAACAAATTAAATTATTAAAGTCGTCTAATTCCAATCTCTACTTTGATGTGATAAAACTAAAACAAAAGGATGAACTATCAACAACTTTTGCCGGATGGATTTCGTTAAACTCTTAGATGAATCATGATTTTATGTTTATAAAATCAGCTTACACTACGACTACTGTTCATAACTATAATAGCTAAATTAGGTTCCACAGGAAAATTGTTCTTTTTTTGTAGAAATAAATTTAATAACTAAAACTAAAATTATGGAAGAAACTACAACTACAACAACAACAGTTACAACAAATGCACCTCAGGGTAAAGGTATGGCAATTGCCGGATTCGTTATTTCTTTAGTGGCATTGGTATTTTATGTTTTCGTTGCGACAGCGGTTACATTTGCAGCAGCAATGGGTGGAGGATATGGCTTGGCTACTTTTTGGTTAGTGTTATGTTTAGCTGGTGTTTTATTATCGGTTATGGGAATGATGAAATTAGGAAAAACTGGTGGAAAGAAAGGTATAGCTATTGCCGGCCTTATCATTGGAATTGTGGCAACAATTTTCACGGCCATGCTAATTATGGGTATTGCTAAAATACAATCAGAAGCTGGTGTTTTAGGTAATCAATTTAAAGAAGCAATGGAACAAAGTGCTGAGCAAATGAAAAGCGAAATGAACCAGGCAATTGATTCAGTTCAGGGAGAGCACTAAAATATATTTAATTAAAAAAATAGCTTTTATGGTAACGTAAAAGCTATTTTTAGTTTTTAAGAAATACCTTTATATTTAAAAAATAATATCATGGAAGAAAATTTGATTTTAGAAAACAATCCTATTGAGCAACCTAAGCGTTCACAGTTTTTGAAGGTGTTATGCATTTTATCTTTTATCATGTGCGGAATCAGTTTTTTATCAGGTATTTGGGGTATTTACCAGAGTACACCGGAAGCTCAACAACAAAATGTGGAAAAAATCAGGAATTTTAATCCTGAAATGGCCGATCAGATGGAGAATCAAATGATTGAAATGCAAAATAACCCATTCGCTAAAATATCTCCTTACTTAGGAATTGTTTACACGCTTATATCTTTCCTGGGAGTGATGATGATGTGGAACCTGGTTAAAAAAGGATTTTATATTTATGCCATTGCTGAAATATTACCTTACACCACTTTTATTTTTATGGGTAAAAATTCATTAGCGATGATGAGTCCTCCGGGCGGAAATAATACTGCTATTGCAATGGGTGTTATGATATTTATGATTGTGGTGGATATCGTATTTGTAGTTCTGTATGCAAAGAATTTAAAAGAAATGACCAAATAAAATTATTGATTATAATTTCTTTCTCCAAAAATACTACTTCCAATTCGAACCATAGTTGAGCCTTCTTCTATTGCCAGTTCATAATCGCTACTCATTCCAAAGCTTAAAATTGTAAGTTCAGAGTATTGATTACTGAAGTCTTTTAGGGATTTGAATTCTTTCCTAATCTGTTCCTTATCATCAGTATTGGATGCCATTGCCATAAAACCTTTAACGGAAATATTCTTAAGTGTTTTATATTCAATAGAATTCAAAATATCCGATGCTTCTTTAAAATCCAAACCAAATTTTGTTTCTTCTTTAGCAATATAAATCTGAAGCAAGCAATCAATAACACGGTTATTTTTTTGTGCTTGTTTATTAATTTCCTTTAATAGATTAAAACTGTCTACACCATGAATCAGATAGACAAAAGGGGCAATGTATTTTACTTTATTGCTTTGCAAATGCCCTATAAAATGCCATTGAATATCTTTAGGCAGAGCAGTTTCTTTATCCACTAATTCCTGCACGTAGTTTTCTCCAAAGTCACGGTGGCCGAAGTTATAGGCTTCCATAATCATTTCGTTGGGTTTGGTTTTAGATACGGCCACTAAAGTGACCTGTGAAAGCAAAGAATTTTTTATATGTTTTATGTTTGCGGCGATTGACATATTTTAATTCAATTTTAATTCCATTAAAATGTCCGTTTGTTCATCATCTCCTAGCTTAAAAATATGCTGATCAAACTTGGTAAAGCCTTGTTTGGTATAGAAAGCAATTGCCCTGGTATTCTTTTCCCAAACACCCAACCAAATTGTTTTATATTTTTTTTCAATGGCAATTGACTTTGCTTTTTCAAACAGCATTTTTCCAATTTGTTTTCCATGAAATTCTTTTAGTACATAAATGCGTTCTATTTCAAAACCATCCTCTGCATGCTGTTCGGTTTGGGCCTTGCCGGTATTCAATTTTAAATAGCCTATGATTTGTTTTCCAAAAAAAGCGAAGTAAAAGGAAGATCCAATTATTTGGAATTCCGCTGTTAATTTTTCAGGACTCAAACAATCAGTTACATATTTTTTCATGTCGTTTTCTGAATTATGTTCAGAAAACGTTTCTGTAAAAGTTTGAATGCTAATGTTTCTTAACAAATCAATTTCATCAGGACTAACCTGCCTGATTATAATATCAGATTCAACCATGATCAATTATTCCTCCAAACTATAAATCACCAAGCCGCTTCGCATTTTGGGTTCAACCCAGGTTGATTTTGGTGGCATAATATTATTTGTATCAGCAATCCATTTTAAATGTTCCATCGTAACAGGATACAAGCCAAAAGCAATGGCTGCCTTTCCTTCATCCACTTGTTTTTTCAATTCTTTACTTCCACGCACACCCGGAATAAAACCAATTCGTTTGTCTGTTTTCAGATCATGAATATCTAGTATTGGAGATAAAATATATTTGGTTAATATCGCCGCATCCAGGCTATCTATCGGGTCATTAGCGTTATAAATAGTATTTTTCACTTTTAAAGAATACCATTTATAATCCACGTACATGGAAATTTCATGTTTTTGGGTGGGCTTATAATCATGAGATTTTATTTCAGTGATACTGAAGTTAGTTTTCAGATTATACATTAACTCATTCACCGATAAATTATTCAGGTCTTTTACAATTCGGTTATAGTCATATATTTTCAAATGTGATTCCGGAAAAAATACTCCCAGGTAATAATTAAATGCTTCTTCTCCAGTATAAGATTTTCGTGTACTTCGTCTTAATTTACCTAGTAGAGTAGCAGAGGCGGAACGGTGATGTCCATCAGCAATATAAATATGAGGAATGTTCGTAAATTGTTCAGCTATTTGTTTCACGGTTTTTCTGCTATCAATTACCCAAACAGTATGCCTTACTTTGTCAGTTGTTGTGAAATCATAATCAGACCTTGTATTTGAAACCTCCTTTGAAATCTGATCAATTGTTTCATCATTTGGATAGCAGAACAGAACCGGTTCCGCATTAAATTCACATACATCAAGGTAATCTTTTAATTTTTCTTCTCGCGTGGTAAGTGTTTGTTCATGAATTTTGATCACGCCATTCATGTAATCATCAATACTCGTGCAGGCAATAATTCCAATAAACTCTTTACCTTCTTTTATCTGCCTGTATAAATAATAACAAGGATTTTCATCTCTTAAAAATATTTTTTCCCGGACAAATTTTTTAAAATGTCCTTTTACTTTTTCAAGACGTTCCTTTGAACCGGGTTTGGTTTTAATACCATCTTCAAAATCAGGATTAATGACGTGTAAAAAGGAGTAGGGGTTGCCTGAAAGCTTTTCTCTCAGTTCAGCTAAATTGTAGCCATCAACAGATCTGGATGCTACCAGGTGAACTTTATCGCCTTCTGGTCGTATTGCTTTAAACGGAATAACTTTAGCCATGAGTATCGAATCGTTATCGTTTTTAAATATAGTAGATTTTAAGATGAGAACGTAATTTTTGGACACAAAAAAACCTCCTGAGTGTTCAGGAGGTTTTTTTAATATTCAAATTTCAATTAGTTAGCGATTGCTTTAAAATCAGCATTCTCACGCATTTTGATAAATTCAGCATCATCTTTAGCAGCTGCCTTTAAAGAACCATCTTTTTCGATAGCAGTTTTTAAGTTAGATACTACATCAGCTGTATTGTTGTTACGTGCTGCTGCAACTGCTTTTAAATAATAAGAAAGAGCCATATCTTTTTCATTGCTACCATCTATAGTAGAAGCAACTGCACCTGCGTTACCGTTTAATAACTCAGCCAATGCTTTGTTAAATCCTTTGTAAGATCCAAAGTTTCCAACTGCATCAGCGTATTTACCATCACGTACATTTAAGATACCTTTGTTATAATTAACTTCCGGACCAGCTCCATTAGCTTTGTCATAATATTCCATAGCTTTTTTACGGTCACCCGCTTTAGCAGCCACTATTCCAAGGTTATTCATCAAAATTGGGTTACCGTTAGCATTCGCTTCGGCACGTTTAAATGCTTCACCAGCTTCACCAGCTTTGTTGTTCATTAACAAGGCAACACCTAAATTGTTTGAAGTTCTCCAGTCAGTACCGTATTTTTTTTCAGCAGCAGTATAGATCTGTACTTTTGTATTTACATCGTTAGTTAAGTTAGCACCGTATAACATTTCTTCAACTGATAAAGAATCAGGATAAGTAGTTGTTAATTTTGTGATCTGCTCATCAGTACGTGATTTTTTATCAACGTTAACAGTTAAAACTGAACGACGTAATTTTGGTAAAATTTTATCAGCTACTTCAGTATAAGTTTTAGATAAATTTTTGATTTCTTTCTCACGTTGCTCTCCATCATTATACATAGTTAAAACACGTAAAATTAAATCTTTATCAGCAATGGATGATTGTTCCATTAATTTTTTGAAACCATCCCAGTCTTCAGCTGTAGTTTGAGTTACATAGTTAGATTCTTCTTTACCAAATTTCTGATCTTTGTTTTTGTTCTTTTTAAATTCACCCATTAACGCTTTAGATCCAGATTTAGCACGGTCTTTCGCTAAATTTTCATTTAAGCTTAATTCACCGTCCGGTGATGCATATGCAGAAACGTTGATGCCTTTAAATTCATACCAAGGGTTATTAATGTTAGTGTTAATGAAATTATTTAAATTTTTGATTTCATCACTCTTCATTTCAGAAGAACGAACATCAGATTTATTAATTAAATAATAAATGTTAGCTGTTTGATTTACCGGAGTAGATTTAACAAAAGCATCTTTTGCATAAATTCCTTTTTCATCATTACGAACTAATAAAGGAGTTATAATAGTTCCATCTCCTAATTTAACCGGAGTGAAATCCTTTGTTTTTTTCTTAACTTTTCCTTGCGCACGCAATTCAACTGTAGCAACTTTCATTGCTGGTTCGTATGCAAATTTTTCAGATGTATAACTGAAAGTACCACCTTTTTCATAGCCTATTTTCTGACCCGGGTCAGTTGCTTTTTCTCCTACTAAAATTACCGGTTTCAAAGCTTTTTCACCACCTGCATATTTTACTACCGGTGTTAATGTAACTGTAGCTTTCTTAGCGAAAACTTTTGCCGGGTATTTTCCTGTAACTGTAAAACCAACACTGTCTCCATGCATTTCTAATGGATTAGGTTTCATGTCATAAGAAAAAGTAGATTGTTTTTTTACCATTTTCCCCAAACCATTGCAACCAATTAATAAAGCAGTTGTGCCTACAGCTAGGCTTAAGTTTCGTAAAGTTTTAGTATTCATATAAATTTTAGTTATGGTTTTGTATTTTGGACAAAATTATAAAATAATTAATTAAAGCCTAATTATTTTAGTATTATATTTAAGAATTTACAATAAAAAAACCCATTCACATAGGAGTGAACGGGTTTCTGTAGTATTTCTGGAGTAATTTATTTCGCTATTGCGTTAACTCTTTTAGTCAATTTTGATTTTAAATTGGAAGCTTTGTTTTTATGAATAACGCTTTTCTTAGCTAATTTATCCAACATAGCAACCACTTTTGGTAATAATGCCGCAGCTTCTTGCTTAGTAGCAGTATCACGTAATTTTTTTACTGCGTTACGGGTAGTTTTTGCATAGTAACGGTTTTGTAAACGTTTTGCATCGTTTGATCTGATTCTTTTTATTGCTGACTTATGATTTGCCATTCTATTAAGGTATTAATCTGTTTTTTTAAATTGGATTGCAAATATACACTTTTTTTTAGAATAACAAATGTTCATAACAAATATTTATGGAATATAGTCTAAAACTTACATTTGCGGCGATCAATGAATCTAAAAAAAGCATATTTAATTGTCTTAGGTATGGCTTCTTTGGCTGTTTTTTCTCAACAAGCACCAGAGATCATTAAAAACATTATACCAAACGGTAGTTTCGAAAATTATCGAAAAAAATCTGGTAGTATTAAACAGGCTATTCCATGGCAACAAATAGCCAGTGTTGATTTTTACCAGGAACCATTAAGTAATGATACCTCTTCCCAAAAAGGGGCACGAACCGGTAAATGCTACGCAGGCGTTAGGTTTCAGAAAAAATACAAGGAGTTTTTACAGGTGAAACTGGCAGAACCGCTCCACCGGGGAACTACCTATGAGTTTGAAATGTACGTGCGTCTTGCTTTTTGGAGCAACGCCAGCTTAAAATCTTTTGGTGCTTTATTCACGAAAGTGGGGTATAAAAGCAAAGCCGATGTTGTAAGATCAGCTATAATTGATACCGTTAGTAAAAAAGGCAGCTTCATTAATGGTTATCGTTGGTTTAAAATTGCCGGAAAATACCTGGCAGATGGTGGAGAAAAGTATGTGACCATAGGGAATTTTTCGCCAAACGTAAAGAAAGATATGGTTCGGATGAATGTTTTTAAGCTTGGTTTTAAAGAAGCGTATTATTTTGTGGATGACATCTCTATGGTAAAGGCAAAAGAGGTGGTGGAAAAAGTTAAAGTAGAAATTGTAGGTTCTTTTAATTTGGATGGTAGCACCCAGGATTCTGTTTTAGAAGTAAAAAATAATATTAAAGTCGGAGAGAAAGTACAGCTCAAAAATATTTTCTTTGAAAATGGTCGCTATTACTTATTACCGGAGTCTTTTGCCGAATTAAATAAACTAGCACAATATCTTTTGCGTAATCCCGGTATGGAGATACAAATCAACGGCCATTCTGATAACAGTGGTTCAAAAAATAAAAATCAAAAAATATCGGAACAACGTGCCCGCGAAGTGTTTGAGTACCTGATCAAAAAAGGAGTTCAAAACAAAATGTACTTTAAAGGATACGGCAGCTCATTACCTGTTGCCAGTAACGATAATGATATTGACAGAGCAAAGAACCGGAGAGTGGAATTTGAGATCATAAAGAATTAGTGATTACCAATCTATACGAATAGAAGGATTACGAATTAAGTACGAATTTACGAATCTGTATATGCTGGGTTTTAAAAAGAAATGGAACAAATAAAAAGGATCAAAAATATCCAAACCCAGTTACACAGAGCTTAAACCCAGATTCGTATATTCGTATTTTTAATTCGTAATCATAAAACTAGAAACAAAACTATACACTATGAATTTTATAGAAAAAGATAATCCAAAAACCATCCGTGCATGGTCGTTTTACGATTGGGCCAACTCTGTTTTTCCTTTGGTGATTACCTCAGCTATTTTTCCTAATTTTTATGATTACGTTACTACCCATGATCAGGCAAAAAATTTTACCGGACATGCGGTTAATTTTCTGGGATTTGAATTTGAAAACCAAAACATTTATTCCTTTATCTATGCTTTTTCTTTATCCATTGTTGTAATAATAACACCAATTTTAAGTGGAGTGGCCGATTATTTGGGGAATAAAAAACGCTTTCTGCAGTTCTTTTGTTATTTGGGGTCAATTTCCTGTATGTGTTTATTCTTTTTTAACCGTGAACATTTAGAATTAAGTTTTATTCCTTTTATAACTGCAACCATTGGTTTTTGGGGAAGTTTGGTATATTACAATTCGTATTTACCTCAAATTGCCTCTGAAGATAACCAGGATAAAGTGAGTGCCCGTGGCTTTGCATTAGGTTATTTTGGCAGTTCCTTATTGTTGATCTTGTGTCTAATAGGAATTTTGGTATTTAAATACGAAGAAACTGTTGTAGATGGAATAGTGGTAAGTACAAAAGGTTTTTTCAAAGTAAAATATGCTTTCTTACTTACAGGACTTTGGTGGATAGGCTTTGCCCAATACACCTTTGCCAATCTTCCTGCAAAAACCCATAGTAACAATACCTCTGACAGGAAAGGTCTTTTGTCCAAAGGCTTCCGGGAATTAAAAGGTGTTTGGAATCAAATCAAACAACTCCCAAAATTAAAGCAATTTTTAACCGGCTATTTCTTCTATAACATGGGCGTACAAACTATTATGGTGGTAGCCGTTTTATTTGCCCGTAATGAAATTGACTGGGGTATAGGTGAGGCAGCCGAAAAAACCAAAACCAGTTCGTTAATTATCAGTATCCTGATTATTCAGTTTGTAGGAATTGCAGGATCGTTTTTGTTTTCCTGGTTGTCTACAAAAGTCGGCAATATTAAAGCCTTAATGGTTTCCATAGCTATCTGGATCTTTATTTGTGGCTTTACTTATTTAATTGTCCGTACTCCGTTTCAATTTTATATCGTTGCCTTTTTGGTAGGTTTGGTTATGGGAGGCGTACAGGCATTATCCCGAAGCACATACAGCAAATATTTGCCCGTTACACAAGATCATACCAGCTTTTTTAGTTTTTATGATGTGATAGAAAAAATGGGGATGATACTTGGAACTGTATCTTTTGGCGTTATAAGCCAGATAACCGGTGGAATGAGGAATTCAATCTTGTCCCTCATCATTTTCTTTATCATCGGAATGATTTCACTGATACCTTTAAGCAAGCAACTTGTTGAAAGCAGAAAGAATCAGTCCTAATCAATTTTAACAAGATGATAGACGATAAAACACCTCAGGAAGTTCTTCATCAGTTTTATAGGGATAATAATTTAGGAGACTACGGCGGACAAAAAAGTCAAAGCGTCAAAATTGAATTAACAAAACGATTTCATTTCTATTTTCCAAATTTTGATGCGAGACGAAAAGCGGTTATTAAGCACGATATTCATCATCTGTTAACCGGCTATTCAACCACATTAATTGGTGAAAGCGAAATCAGCGCATGGGAAATTGCCTCGGGCTGTAAAAAATACTGGTTCGCTTTTTTTATTGATACGAGTGGTTTTATGATGGGTCTTCCTTTCAATTTTTTAAGGGTTTTGAAAGCGTTTTCGAGAGGGCGAAGAACTAGAAATTTGTATGATGATCTCATTTCAATAGAAGCAGCTTTAAATATGAAAATAGGTGAGTTGAAAACCTACCTGGATTTGGATAAATTTAATGATCATGTAAAACCTTCACCGGTTGATTTTATCTTATTTGTATTGTTTACTTTATTTGGATTAGTTTATTCCGCACTTATTTTTCCACTTTTACCTTTTATCATATTTTATTCGATTTATATAGAATTGAATAAAGTAAAATAAATCACCCACTATTTCATCACTAAATCCTTGTTATATGTTGCATTTTAAGCTTCTTATCAACGATTAAATTGACTGCCTCAGCGAAAGTGAAGGATGGAAAGGTTTTTATCAGTTAATTTTATGAAATTATCAGTTAACAGCTGTGCACGAGACAATGAAAACACCTTTGACGAGATCACAATACAATACTGACATACTTGCTAAAAGATATGCTGAAAAAGTCATAACTCTTAATTTGAAGATTATTGACTGCCTTGCCATGGAAGCTTATGAAGAAGCGGCCAAAGTAAGAGATGAAATATTGAATGATCTTGAAAAAACAGCTCAGTATATTTCTGAACTAACCAGCATTGAAGCCGCTTTTGTGAAAGAAATGCTAATCAGGAATAATCAAAAAATATTTGATACGCTTAATGAGCACAAGCACGACGATCATCCATAAAACAACTTTTGCAAAACTCAACTAGTGTTGATTGTAATTCTTAAACTTTTTTAGGAAAAAGATCAACCTTTGATTCCTGACGTTTTAATAAACGGGAAATATTTTTCTTGTGTGTTACAATTAACAGTACTGCCACAAATAAAGAGAAAATTAAAAGGGTTTGGTTTTGATTTTCAAGAACTACATTTAAAAAGAAAGGAAAACTTAAACCTGCTGTCATAGAAGATAATGAAACATAGCGGGTAGCCACTAAAACAATTAAAAATACCCCTAATACCATCAGACTGGTTATTGGAGTGAGGCAAATAACTACTCCTAGTATAGTTGCTACTCCTTTTCCACCTCTAAATCCTGCAAAAACCGGAAAAACATGTCCTACTAAGGCCGCAATTCCTAAACCTAATTCAAGATTCACGAATTCATTCGTATCAAAAATATAAGGAGAGAAATGGGCTAGCAAAACGGCAAGAGTGCCTTTGATAATGTCGATACATAAAACCGGAATTCCGGCCTTTTTCCCTAAAACCCTGAAGGTGTTGGTTGCACCGGCATTACCACTGCCAAACTCACGCACATCAATACCATAGTAACGCTTTCCCCACCAAACAGCAGTTGGAACAGAACCTAATAAGTAGGCAGCAACCAAAAGTGAAATGATAAGTACAGTTTCCATAACTAGAGTTTGTAATACAAATATAGTGAAAAAGACATGAAGATTTCTTACTAAACTTTTTAGCTGAACCAAAGATTTTAACAGGTTTTTGTTAAAACATCTATTGACTTGTAAAATCCATTTCCTGCATGTTTTTTCTGCCCATTTTGAATAAAAAAATAATATTACAGATATCAATAACTGCTCAGATTTATTTACGGAATTATTCTATTTTGTTACAAAAGTTTTGCTTATTTTCACCCCTCTTTTATGATCAGTTACGTTAGCGGGCAAATAGCCGACCTTAATCCTGCATTAGCAGTTATAGAAACCAACGGAGTGGGATATGGATTATTGATTTCCTTAACTACCTATAGCCAAATTCAGGGTAAACCTACAGCAAAATTATTTGTAGAAAGTGTTTATGTAAGAGATGATAATCCTAAATATTTTGGTTTTGCAGATGCCGAAGAGCGTGATCTCTTTCGTAAGTTGATTTCCGTTTCCGGAGTTGGTGGCGGAAGCGCTATTTTAATGTTGTCATCATTGAGTGCGCCCGAAATTGCTGGCGCTATCAATACCGCAAATGTGGCTTTACTAAAAAGTATTAAAGGAATTGGTGAAAAAACGGCACAGCGTATTGTAGTGGATCTAAAGGGAAAAATGGGAAAACATGAAGGCGGCATTTCCCAGATTTTAAATCCGTCATACAATAAAAACAGGGATGAAGCGTTAATGGCTCTGGTTACATTAGGATTTCCTAAGCTGGTAGCCGAAAAATCTATTGAAAAAGCGATCAAACAACAAGGAATAGCTACAGATAATGTTGAACTGCTGATAAAATCAGCACTAAAAAATATGTAATTCAAAGGGTGATAAAAGGAGTCGTAAAGTTTTTTATCGTAGGTTCTGTGTCGGTTGGCTTAATGAGCATTGTTGTTGGTTCCAAAGCCAAAAACGCGCCTCTAAGCAAGCCACATTATTTATATACTCCTGTTCTTAATCTGGATTCGCCTATCGTTACCAAAGATGATCTGCCTTTTAAATTCAACGATAATAATGGCGCTCAGCCAAATTATGACGATAAAAGTGGTTTGTATCTAGAGAATCCTTCCAATATAAAAACTGAAACTAATTATAATCCCCAAACCGGAAATTACGATATATCCCAAAAAATAGGGGATATGAACTACAGGCCCGAAACTTATGTGGAGTTTCAGGATTACCAGGATCAGCTATTTAAACAAGCCGTTAAAAATCATTGGAAATCAAAAATAAAAGCAGAAGACCTCCAAAACCAAAACAAAAAAGGAACCATTCCAAAATTAACTGTTGGTGGAGAAATTTTTGACAGGATTTTTGGTGGTAACCAGGTAGATATTAAACCTACAGGTACAGCTGAATTAATTTTCGCTTTAAACCGTAATAAAACTTTGAACCCTGCTATTCCTCAGCGTCAACAAAAGGTTACCAATTTTGATTTTAACATGCGTATCCAATTAAATTTAATTGGTAAGATCGGTGATAAATTAAAAATCACCACCAGTTATAATACTGAAGCTTCTTTTGATTGGGAAAATCAAATGAAATTGGAGTATACTGGTTATGAAGATGAGATCATCAAAAAAATTGAAGCTGGTAACGTGAGTATGCCATTAAACAGTACGTTGATTCAGGGAAGTCAAAGTTTATTTGGTGTAAAAACTCAATTGCAATTTGGCAGGTTAACGGCAACCGCTTTATTCTCTCAACAAAGAGGAAAAAAACAGGAAGTATCCGTTCAGGGTGGTGCGCAAACCATGTACTTTAATGTGAATGCCGATAATTATGAAGTAAACAAACATTATTTCCTGGGACATTATTTCCGCGATAACTATGACCAATGGATGGGTACGCTTCCGGTAGTAGCAACACCCATAATTATTACAAAGGCAGAGGTTTATATTACCAATCAAACCGGAGGCACCGAACAGGTAAGAAGCATCGCTGCTTTTACAGATTTGGGAGAAGATGCTGTTCATGTAAATCCTGCATTGAATAATACAGGAACTACACCGATTGGAGGACCTTGCCAAACTTCTTCAACTTATGTTATTGCAGATAGCACAGGTGATCAGCCTCATAACGGCGCTAATAATTTATATTATTTATTAACTGACCCCACTATTGGTTTAATTTCTCAGCGTAGTAATACGCTTCAAGTCATTAATGCTACTTTACAATCTCCTCCTCCAACCGGAGCAAATAATTGTAATCCTAATGGCCAGTTTATGCTGGCAGCCAGAGATTTTGAGTATGTATCAAATGCTCGTAAATTAAATTCTTCAGAATTTACTATAAATAACCGTTTAGGATTTATCTCAATTAACCAATCCATTAATAATGATGTGACTGTAGCAGTTGCTTATCAATATACATATAACGGAAAAGTTTACCAGGTTGGTGAATTTTCTGATCAGTTTACCTCAGGTCCATTATATCTAAAATTATTAAAAAGTGGTTCCGTTACCAGCCCTAAATACAGTACATGGGATTTAATGATGAAGAATGTGTATTCTTTAGGTGCTTATAATTTAAATGCAGCCGATTTTAAAGCTGATATTTATTATACAAACATTGAAACAGGTGTTGATATTCCTTACATACCATCCGGCAGTGTGAATGGTAAATTATTGGTGCAGGTAATGGGTCTTGATAAATTAAGCGTTAACGGTGATGCATTTGCCGATGGCGTGTATGATTTTATTAAAGATTATACCATTAATCCAAATAATGGCCGTATTTATTTATCATCCAAAGAGCCTTTTGGTAATAACTTAAGAGATAAATTTGCCTCCGGCGATTTTCCTACAGCTGATAAATATATTTTCCAGGAGTTATATGACTCAACCCGCACCATTGCCCAACAATTGCTTGCAAAAAGCAGATTCAAAATTAAAGGCCAGTACAAATCGGCATCCGGTTCCGAAATCTCTCTCAATGCCCTTAACATTCCGCAAGGTGCTGTAGCTGTTACAGCCAATGGCCAAAAGTTAACGGAAAATGTGGATTATACCGTAGACTATACCTTAGGAAGAGTGAAAATTATTAACGAAAGTATTTTAAATTCAGGTGCCAATATTAAAGTAAGTACCGAAAGTAATTCCCTTTTTAATGTTCAGCAAAAAAGTCTTTTTGGTACCCGGCTTGATTTTAAGGTTAATAAAGATTTAACACTGGGCGGAACTTTACTTCACCTGAATGAGAAACCTACCACTCAAAAAGTTAACATTGGTGATGAACCTGTATCAAATACCATTTGGGGTGCTGATTATAATTATAAAACAGACGTTCCTTTTCTAACACGGTTAATTGATAAAATACCATTAATCAATACCAAGGAAATGAGCAGTATTGTGACTCGTGGAGAATTTGCTCAGTTGCTTCCTGGTAATTCAAAAGCAATCGGTAAGGATGGTAACTCGTATGTAGATGATTTTGAAGGAAGTATTTCTTTAATTGACCTTAAAAGCCCAAGCGCCTGGTCATTGGCAAGTATCCCGCAAGGTCAGCCCATTTTATTTCCCGAGGCGTCTTTAAACGATAATATTAAAACAGGCTTAAACCGTGCCCAATTCAACTGGTACAATATTGATCCGTTGTTTTATGGTCAGCAAAATACAAGCACTAAACCGGGCAATATTCCTGAAACTACATTTTCAAATAACTTTATGAGGCAGGTTTTGGAAACAGAATTATTTCCAAGTAAAACACCACCAAACGGGCAGCCGGTAGTTTTATCTGTTTTAGATCTTGCTTTTTATCCCGGAGAACGTGGCCCTTATAATTATGATGTGGCCGGAGAATCCGGAATATCGAGTGGTATAACACCTAATGGTCGCTTGAAAGATCCATCCACACGTTGGGGCGGAATCATGCGCCGTTTAGAAACTAACGATTTTCAGGCTGCCAATATTGAATATGTACAATTCTGGATGATGGATCCTTTTAATAGTGATTATAATCCGGCAACTTATCCTGATATGGATAACAACAGTTACCCCAGTGGCGACATGTATATCAACTTAGGAAACATTAGCGAGGATATTGTGAAGGATGGTAAAATGTGCTATGAAAATGGATTGCCAGGAAAACCAGGGGGTGCCAGCGCCAATTTGCCAACCATTGAATCCAATATTGGTAAATCGCCTATAATCAGTCCTATTTCAAATTCATTTGTCAACGACCCAGAGGATAGACCATACCAGGATGTAGGATATGATGGATTTGCGGATTCATCAGAAATTCGAAAATTTGCTGCCTTCAGAGCCGCATTACTTTCTGGCACCTATGCTGGACAGGATGTTCAGGCAGCATTGGATGATCCAAGTTCTGATAAATACCATTTTTTTAGGGGCGGTGATTACGATGGTTTATCTAATGCTGATGGAAATACCTTACGCCGTTATAAAAAATATAATAATCCTGAAGGTAATTCACCTACAGAGGCGCAATACCCCGACGCAAGTATTCCAAGCGCAGCTACCAATAATCCAAACATTGAGGATATCAATAAAGATAATACCTTAAGTGAAACTGAAAATTACTATCAATACAGGATCAAAATCTCTAAACAGGATCTGGATCCTAACAATGTAGGGCAAAACTTCCTGGTGAATGTCATTGATGGAACTGCCACCGTTGGTAATACTACTAAAAATGTAAAATGGTATCAATTTAAAGTACCGGTTACTGAGTTTGAAAACTCTGTAGGTTCAATTGAAGGATTTAACTCCATTCGTTTTATGCGTGTGGTAATGAAAGGTTTTGATAAACCGGTAGTTTGCCGTATTGCCCGTATGGAATTGGTTCGTAGCGACTGGAGACGTTATGCCTTTGATCTTCAGAAACCGGGAGAATATATTGCTAACGATGATAATACAACAACTTTTGATGTATCGGCCGTAAGTTTACAGGAAAATGGATCCAAAGTCCCGGTAAATTATGTTATTCCTCCTGGCATCAATCAGCAACAAAATGTTCAAACAACCAATACTGTTTTATTAAATGAGCAGGCTTTATCTTTAAGAGCCTGTAATTTAAAAGATGGTGATAGTAGGGCCATTACCAAAAACACAGAGTTAGACGTTCGCTCTTTTGGAAAAATGAAATTGTTTATGCATGCTGAAAAAATGGGAACAGAGCCTTTAAACGATGGAGATGTAACTGTATTTGTGCGTTTGGGATCCGACTTTAATAATAATTTTTATGAATATGAAGTTCCTGTAAAGCTAACGCAGCCTGGCTATTACGATCCTAATTCAGATGATGCCAAAGGAAGTGTATGGCCATCGGATAATGATTTTATTATTGATTTTGAAAAAATAACTGCAGCTAAGATTAGCCGTAATGCAAAAGTTGGAACCGATCTTACTGCTATGCAAAAGCCATATACAGAAAGCGATGGTTCCAGTAGTATTACAATTGTAGGAAATCCTAACCTGGCAAGTATTAAAAGTATCATGATCGGTATCCGTAATCCTAAAGACAATGGTAGCCTGCCAAAATGTGTTGAGGTTTGGGTTAACGAGCTTCGCTTAACAGATTTTGTAAACAAGGGAGGTTGGGCCACAACCGGAAGTGTTCAGGCAAAATTAGCTGATTTAGGCCAAGTCTCTTTATCGGCAACATACAGTAAGCCATTCTTCGGTAGTATTGAAAAAAAGATCAGTGAAAGAAGCCGGGAAACTAATTTCCAGTGGGATGCAACCTCAACCTTCCAGATGGGTAAATTCTTCCCGGTAAAATGGAAAGTAAATTTACCGGTTTATTATGCCTATGGCCAAACAAGAATTACTCCTCAATATAGCCCTTATGATCCCGATATTAAAATTGATAATCCAAGTATTGATCCTGAATTAAAAAAAGAAATTAAACAGAATGCGCAGGATGTAACAATTCGTAAAGGCTATAATTTTTCAAATGTCAGAGTTGATGGATTTAAAAAAGATGGAGCCAAGCCAATGCCCTGGGATGTATCGAATTTTTCGGTAACCTATGCCTATAATGAAACCACACGTAGGAACGTAAACATAGAACATAGCATTATTAAAACTTACCGTGGTGCATTGTCTTATAATTATGCGATTACCTCCAAGCCATGGACACCTTTTAAGAAAACAAAATCCAAGATCTTAAATAATAAATGGATGGCGTTGGTTAAAGATATTAATGTGACGCCGCTTCCGAGCAGGGTAGGTTTTAATATTGATGTTAATAGAAGTTACAGTGAATTGCTTAACAGAGATATTACCAGTTTTTACACAGGAAGCTCTGATAATTTAACCAAACCACAGTTCAACAAAATATTTAACATGACCCGTAATTATGATCTGCAATGGAACTTTACCAAGAACCTGAAGTTTGATTTTACTGCTAATAATGAAGGCCGTATTTTAGAACCAATTGGTAAAATTGATACAGAGGAAGAAAAAGACACTATTCGTAAAAATATCATTGGCTTAGGTACTACTACCAGTTACAGGCATCAGGCAAATCTTAATTACCAGATTCCTATTAACAAGATCCCCATCTTTGATTTTGTGAATGCCAGCGCAAAATACAGTACTTCATATACCTGGACAAGAAGACCCTTTGCTCAAGAGTCGGTTGGAAATACGATTCAAAACACAAATACCAAAAGCATTAATGGAACATTTAACATGATGACTGTGTATAATAAAATTCCTTACTTCAGAAAAATAAATATTGGAGGTAACAAATCAAAAACTAATACTAAAAGTTCTCCTAAAACAAAGGCTATGGAAGATTCAGCAAAAAAAGCTGACCCTCAAG
>JANPOX010000427.1:0-2243 GCA_031428235.1 Bacteroidia bacterium
CTTAAATTCCTTCTCTAACTCAACATACTTATCAATCTCTCCTAACAAGTCTTCCAATTTTTTAAACCTGCTATTCCATTTATCGAATAGCGTTTCATCAAATGCCTTATTATGAAGACGCGTTAATGCCTCAAGCATAAACAAAGGCGTTCGAGCTCCTTTTTTATGTAGCCACATAGCTGGATTTTTTTGCTTGGCTGCTTTTGAAAATAAACTCTGTAGCTGAGAGCTGTAAAATAAAAATGGGTTGATTTCCTTTGTTTTCATATGTCTCAATCGTTTGTTTTTTTTGTCATCCGCCAGCTGGCGGAGCCAGTTTAGTCATTGGTGTTTGTGCTGGCGGCAACATTACTATTTCATGATTTATTTAATACTAATCTAAGCGTAAATATCGCCAACAATTTTTAAGGTTTACATTAAAACATTTATAAATAATACATGTAAAAAAATGTATCCAAAAAATCTTATAAAATTGTATCTTTAACAACTTATAAAATTATGGAAAAAAGAGTCAGATTGCGTTTTGCACCTAGTCCAACGGGTGGCTTACATATGGGTGGTGTTCGTACTGCTCTATTTAGTTATTTATACGCCAAAAAACACGGTGGTGATTTTGTTTTGCGTATTGAAGATACCGATCAAACCCGTTATGTAAAAGGCGCTGAAGAATATATTATTAACGCTTTAAAATGGTGTGGCATTGAACCAAATGAAGGCGTTGGTTTTGGAGACGGACCTTATGCACCCTACCGTCAAAGTGAACGCAAGGAATTAGGAATTTATAAAAAATACGCTGATCAGTTAATTGCATCTGGCCACGCGTACATAGCCTTTGATACTTCAGAAGAATTGGATGAAATGCGCAAACGTTTGGAAGCTGCTAAAGTTGTAGCTCCTCAATACAATGCTATTACGCGTCAGAACATGCGCAACTCATTAACCTTACCTGAAGACGAAGTAAAAAAGTTAATGGAAAGTAATGCGCCTTATGTCGTGCGTTTAAAAGTACCCCGTAATGAAGAGATTCGCTTTCATGATATTATTCGTGGTTGGGTAACTGTGAACTCAAGTCAGGTTGATGATAAAGTATTACTGAAATCAGATGGTATGCCTACTTATCATTTAGCGCATATCGTGGATGACATTGAAATGAAAATCACACACGCCGTGCGTGGTGAAGAATGGTTGCCAAGTGCTCCTTCACATATTTTAATTTACCGCTATTTAGGTTTGGAAAGCGAAATGCCGCAACTGGCCCATTTACCTTTGATCTTAAAACCGGATGGTAATGGTAAATTATCAAAACGTGATAAGTCAGGACTCCCGATGTTTCCAATAGACTGGCATGATGAACGTACCGGCGAAAGTTATGTAGGTTATAGAGAGTCAGGTTTTACTCCGGATGCTTTTATTAATATGCTGGCTTTGTTAGGCTGGAATCCGGGTGATAACCGTGAGATCATGACGAAAGAAGAATTGATCAGAGATTTTTCTTTTGAAAGAGTAAATAAATCAGGCGCCAAATTTGACCCGGAAAAAACAAAATGGTTCAACCAGCAGTATTTAAGAATGCAAACAGATGATCAGTTAGCTGATTCTGTAATGCCATTATTAGAAGCAAAAGGAATAAAAAAAGATAAAGTCTTTGTAAAAGAATTTTGCAGATTGATTAAAGAGAAAGCACATTTTATTACTGAGTTTTATGATTTGGGTTCTTACTTTTTTGTTGCGCCAACAAGCTATGATGAAAAAGTAATGGCAAAAAAATGGAATGAAAATTCAAAACCTACCTATACCAAATTAACCGAAAAGCTTACGGAATTAAACGTTTGGAGCATTGATTCCATTCACAATTTGTTTGCCTCTGTTGAACCCGAACTGGGAAAAATTGACATGCAGGTTGTGCGTGTTTTAACAACAGGTGTTGCAGGTGGAGCTCAGTTGTTTGACATGTTAGCTTTACTTGGTAAAGAAGAAGTAATTGCAAGATTAAATAACGCTTTAAGTAATTTATAATATTCTCCCGCAGATTTCGCTGATAAGCGCAGAGGCTTTATAAATTAAGATCTGCAAAATTTGCGCAATCTGCGGGAAAACATGATATGGAATTATACTCTGATGAATATTTTATGACTGAAGCTTTGAAAGAAGCCCGCAGGGCATACGATGCAGATGAAGTTCCTGTTGGAGCAGTAATTGTAGCCGATAATAAAATAATCGCCAGATCACATAATTATACAGAA
>JANPOX010000428.1:0-1976 GCA_031428235.1 Bacteroidia bacterium
GCAATAGATAGAGCTAAACAGCTTTTTGAAGGCAGACATCCCAAGGTGGAAGTTAGCGGAAAAGAAAAAGATTATATCTTTGTAAGATCTAACTCGTTATTAACCAAAGTAAAGATCAAAGATATTATTTATGTTCAGGCACTTGGCGATTATGTGAACATTTTCACAAATGATACTCGTTTAACCGTTCATATTACTTTAAAAGGTATGGAAGAAAAATTACCTTCGGATAAATTTTATCGTTTGCACCGGTCCTATTTAACAGCTTTACAACATATTGATAATATTGAAGAAGGAACCGCTTATATCGGTAAACATCCTCTTCCTATTGGAGAACAGTATAAAAAAGAATTGCTAAAAAAGATAAATCTTATTTAATAGATATGAAATTCATTTAACATAAATGAAAAAATCAGGTATTTAATCCTGAAGAGTACTTTTTTTGCCAACTACTTTATATCGCTCCGGACTATTATTATTCCTTTTTCACCGAATATATTTTTTCAAAAGAAGAGTATTCTATAAATTTAAATGGTGTTTTTTAATTTTTTTAATCAATTTAAAAAAATTAATAAACATCATGTTTTTGGTTATCTGATAATCAAGATTTATTAACTTGTGATATAATTAAAAAGGAAAAAACAAACGCTTTTGTTAACCCCCGTGTATGAAAAGTAAGACCGAAAAACCAAAAAAGAATTTGCTAAAGAAAACTAGTGCATCTAAAGCAAGCCCGGCGCCTGCTAAAGTTGTCATTATCCGTCCCAAAGCAAATGCAACCACTGCAAAAATAAAAGTAAAAAGGAAAGCTAATGCGGTGATTGAAAAATCAAACGGGGTCCACACTGCTGCAAATGGTGTTCACCCTAAAACAAAAAGTAACGGATCATTACCAAATAAAACTCATATGGCAAGTGCTAATGGAATCCATTCTATTGGAAAGGGCCGATCAGAAAGTGCCGGGCTTACTGATGTTGACTTGCTTAAAGTTTTGATTAAAATAAAAAATGGAAATTTTGCGACCCGTTTACCATCGGGGCTTTCCGGTACAAAAGGGGCAATTAATGATACTCTGAATGATATCATCGATTTGAATGAAAGAATGGTAATCGAGTTTAAAAAAGTGGGTACCAGTATTGGTAAACAAGGTAAATTAACTAACCGTGTTGTTCTTGATGGGGCAAGAGGATCATGGGGAACATGTATTGATTCTGTAAATACACTTATTTCCGATTTGGTGCATCCAACTATTGAAATTGCACACGTTATTACCTCTGTGGCAAAAGGAAATCTGTCACAGGAAATGCCTATGTCAATTGAAGGGAATCCATTACAAGGAGAGTTTCTTCGAATTGCGAAAGAGGTAAATGGAATGGTAAAACAGTTGAATCTATTCTCAATGGAGGTAACGCGTGTTGCCCGTGAGGTAGGTACTGAAGGGAAATTAGGTGGACAAGCGAAAGTAAAAGGTGTTGGTGGTGTATGGAAAGATTTAACAGATTCTGTAAATAAAATGGCCTTTAACTTAACGGGCCAGGTACGTAATATTGCCGATGTAACAACAGCGGTAGCAAAGGGCGACTTATCAAAGAAAATTACGGTTGATGTAAAAGGAGAGATTTTAGAATTAAAGAACACCATTAATACGATGGTGGATCAGCTTAACTCATTTTCTTCCGAAGTTACCCGTGTAGCAAGGGAAGTGGGTTCGGAAGGAAAACTAGGAGGACAAGCTGAAGTGCAGGGCGTGTCCGGAACCTGGAAAGATCTGACCGACTCCGTCAACCAGATGGCATCCAACCTGACAGGACAGGTTAGAAACATTGCCGAAGTAACAACGGCGGTGGCTAACGGAGATTTGTCGCGTAAAATTACGGTGGATGTGAAGGGAGAAATCCTGGAGCTTAAAAATACAATTAACACAATGGTGGATCAGCTGAACTCATTCGGTTCAGAGGTAACGCGTGTGGCACGTG
>JANPOX010000429.1:0-1738 GCA_031428235.1 Bacteroidia bacterium
AGTATCCGCAACGCTGTCATCTTCACCAACCAAAACGTAAGTGGGAGTACATAATTTTTTCCACTCCGGAAGCATGATCTTCATTTCCTTTTGGTGGGCAAATTTTTCTTTAGTGGCTACATTTAAAAGATCAGGCAACATCCACTGAACAAGGGAAGAATTCCCAATATCACTAAACCAGTAAAATTTTTCTTTGTCCGGATCAATTACCGGCGACACCATTACGAGTTTTTCAAATTGTTCGGGATTATGAATGGCTAACCAGGCAGTAATAGGGGCTCCGTATGAACGACCTAAGAGATATACTTTTTTGTTAGAGGTATTTTCCTTATCAATAATTTTTTTAATAGCTAATGCTTGTGTCTCTATAGAAAGCTCTTCTTTACCGTAACCTGATTTTCCATAGCCTAAGCGATCAACAGCTACAATTTTAAAATGCTCCTGTAAAACACTGTCATCAGTAAGGTTTAAGTATCCGTACCAGGCTCCTGGTGCGCCATGTACCATAACGAGTAACGGCAAAGTATCACTTTTAGATAATACCGCATAATGCTGATTTCGATCACTTAATTCAGATTTTTTGTAAACGGGTTTAATAGCTGAGTTCTTATAATGTTCATCCAATTCGGCATCCGATTTTATATAACTGTTTAACAAATAACAACGGCTGAAAATAAGTAATGAAGAAATAAACAGGACAGTAATCAGAGCGATTTTTTTCATTTAAATGTAAAGTTTTTGTGCAGTGAGTTAGTTTATACCCCAATCAGTTCCCTAAAGTTGCTTTAATATTAAGGATTTGGCAGACTTTAACGATTTTTTGATACTTACTGGCTCATAAAAATAGGTATTCACCGATATTCATCAAAATTTTGAATATCCCTACTTATAAACACAATCTGTGATATTTGATACTTAAATAAATACTATTAAATCCGGTATGCACTACCTTTGTAGTATGATTGGTATTTCTGTTTTATATAAGTCCATTTTAGTTTGCTCAATTACCATAGCAACCACATTGTATTTTGGTAAAGTAAAAAGCACTCGAATGATTATTAGCCCGGTATCCGCTAAAATAATTGATAATGATTATGGAATGACTGTTGAAGAATTCCAGAAAAAAATAGCTGTCAGTAAAAAAACAATTTTAGTTTATTTTCACGCGTCATGGTGCATGCCATGTGTAAAATTCAAACCTTCAATTGATGAACTTGAAAATGAAACCAGAGAATATTGTGAAGTATTAAAAATTGATACCGATGCTAATCCTAAAATTGCAGAATTTTTCGAGATCAATTCTTTACCTATGTTCGTGATCTATAAAGACGGAAAAAAATCCTGGGAAAATGTTGGCTTACTTACCAAAGATCAGGTAAAGGCTAAATTAGAATTATATAAAAAATAAACTGGTCTATTAACCGGGTAAGTTTTTTATTTTTCTTTTTCGAGGAAAATGCGTTTGTTCGTTAATGAGCATTCTAAATTTTAAATCTTTGACCTGGCTTTTGCAATCGGTCATAATCTTTTGTTTTATTTTAATGATGCCCTGTGAGTCGAACGGATGATCGTTGTTTAATAAATAGTCCAAAACATTAATGTCAAAAGAAGCTGATTTAAGCCACCCAACTTCCTCTTTATAACCAAGAATGGCAAGAACCTTTGTTTTTTCTATGAATGATTTCAGTTGTCTTTGATCTATATCAAGGGTCTCACAACTTCCGAAATAGATAACAAC